>NZ_MUFH01000059.1:0-11412 GCF_001996115.1 Salinivibrio sp. MA427 | reverse complement strand
CCACAGAAATATCAGGATGCTGCGATTTAAACGCTGGCAGCTGAGGAATTAACCAAAGGCTAGCAAACGAGGGCGGCACCAATAAGCTGACGGACTCATGCCTTGCACTTTGCTGACGTGCTTGCGCCGTGGCATTGGCGATATCATTGACGCTGGCCGATATCATAGTTAAATAAGGCTCTCCGACTCTGTTGAGTCATACTCCCCCAGCATGTCGCTCAAAGAGTGGTTGACCAATTCCTTCTTCGAGCTGCTGTATTTGCTTGCTCACCGTACTTTGGCTGACATGCAATACCTTCGCGGCTTCTGAAAAACTTCCTGTTTGAGCCACCGCAATCAATGTTTGAAGCGAACGCATCGACGGCAAACGCACATTCATCATCTCATTCCTTTTTTGCATACCTGGTGAAAATATATCCTTTGCGGTTTAAAACACAAGTTCACCATACTGAGTTATCACGCTTGCATTGAGGCCCTCGTATGAGTCATGTCTTTCACCGTCACTGTCATCATCTTCCCCCTACCATTGCCAGTGGTAATGGGATGTACTTAATCGACACTCAAGGTAACGAGTATCTCGATGCATGCGGAGGCGCAGCCGTCTCTTGCCTTGGGCACAACCACCCTGCCGTATTAGACGCTATCCACCGTCAGCTTGATGCGATTCCCTATGCGCATACCGGCTTTTTTACCTCAGAAAGCAGTGAAGCGCTCGCCAAGATGTTGGCCGACCTTGCGCCTCCCTCGATAAATCACGCTTATTTAGTCAGTGGTGGATCGGAAGCGATGGAAACCGCGCTAAAACTCGCTCGCCAGTACTGGGTGGAAGTCGGTGAACCCCAACGACAACATTTTATCGCACGCCGCCAAAGCTACCATGGTAATACACTCGGGGCGCTGTCCGTGGGTGGCAACGCATGGCGACGCGCCCCCTTTGCCCCGTTGTTGATGGATACCAGTTTGATTGCCCCTTGTTACGCCTATCGCGATCAACGTCCCGATGAGACCGCTTACGAGTATGGTCAGCGGGTGGCCAACGAGCTTGAAGCCATGCTGTTAGAAAAAGGGCCGGAAACCGTCATTGGGTTTATCGCAGAACCTGTGGTGGGCGCGACAGCCGGTGCATTGACTGCGGAAGCGGGATATTTTTCTCGTATTCGCGCAATTTGCGATCAGTACAATATTTTGCTGATCCTCGATGAAGTCATGTGCGGCACGGGGCGCACCGGTCGCTTTTTCGCTTTTGAACATGAAGGCGTCGTTCCGGATATTGTCGCCATCGCTAAAGGACTGGCTGCTGGTTATCAGCCCATTGGCGCCACCTTGGTCTCGGATCATCTCTATGAAGCAATTGCATCTGGGTCAGGCTTTTTCCAACATGGCCACACCTTCATGGCTCATCCAACGGCATGTGCCGCTGCCTTAGCAACACTCACCACACTTGAGCAAGAAGAATTAGTTGACGCCGCTGAGCAGCAAGGAAAGGCGCTTAAATCGGCGTTACACCATCAGTTTGATTCTCACCCTTTTGTCGGTGACATTCGCGGACGTGGGCTATTTTTAGCGTTGGAGCTGGTGGCAGACAAAACCAGCAAGCGTCCCTTTTCGCCTGAACTTACGCTCCATCAAACGATAAAAAAAACCGCCATGCATAACGGACTCATGTGTTATCCCATGGGCGGTACTATTGATGGTAGGCAGGGGCATCACATCTTACTCGCACCGCCGTATATTATTGAATCAACTCATATCGCGGCCATCACCGACAAGCTAGCACTGACATTAGAGATGTGCTTGCCTCACCAATAACGACAGATTCAGAAGCGAGGGAAAAGAATGCGAGACGCAAGGACGATCATGGTTGCCCCCAATGGTGCGTACTTACAGCCCGTGCACCATCCGCGTGTGCCTATCACCGGCGAACAGCTTATTCACTGCCTGCACGAATGCGCCGAGGCAGGCGCAACCATGGCCCACATCCACGCCCGCGATCAACAGGGAGCCCATAGCCTTGATCCCGCGCTAAACCAAGCGCTATATCAGCAAGTAATAGATGCCGTCGGTGATCGTATGGTGATTCAACTCACCACCGAAGCCGTAGGCCGCTATTCCCCCCAGCAACAAATGGCGCTGATTAAAGCCGTCAAACCCGAAGCCGCTTCCTTTGCGCTACGAGAGCTTATCCCTGATCATCAGCCTCCAAGCAAAGCGGTAACAGATTTTTTTGCTTGGACGGTTGAAGCTCGGATCTATAGTCAGTTTATTCTCTATCACCCCAGAGAACTGGCACGCTACTACACGCTGCGCGAACAAGGTATTTTACCCTCACGAGGTCATCACTTGCTTTTTGTTGCAGGGCGAGATCGGACTCCACCCCGAGGTATGCCCGAAGATGTCGCCGCCATGTATCATGCGCTTCACGCCGATGGCACTATTCCTTGGTCTGTCTGCGCATTTGGATGTCATGAAAGTCGCTGCTTAACGACAGCCGCGACACTGGGCGGTGACGTTCGAATCGGCTTTGAAAACAACACCCAACACATCGATCAAAGCCAGGCACACGATAACGCATCACAGATCACAAATTTGCGCAACACACTGGAAAACCTGGGATATTGTACTAAACCTGTACAAGCACTAAGACAAACCATGACCCAATCGTTTTAACCCAATACTATTGCTTGCAAATATTGTTAAAAGATTGAAAAAATAGCGCGGTGACACGTTATTGTCATATTTACATCGAGTGTCATACCATCTTCGAGGGTGCGCCCGGATAGCAACCTCTAACTTAAAAAGGAATCTTAAGCATGAAAGCGATGAAACCGACTCTGATTGCGCTCAGCTTTTCCGCTGCACTAGGAACCGCAGCAACGGCTCAAGCCAATCAGTTTGTAACCATTGGTACTGGCGGTGTGACGGGTGTTTATTACCCGACGGGCGGTGCAATTTGTCGTCTGGTTAACAAAAGTAAAGATGACCACGGCATTCGCTGCTCTGTAGAGAGTACAGGCGGTTCTATCTACAACATCAATACCATTCGTGCTGGCGAGCTCGATATGGGGATCGCACAATCCGACTGGCAATATCATGCCTACAAAGGCACCAGCAAGTTTGAAGATCAAGGCGAATTTAAAGATCTGCGCGCGGTTTTCTCTATCCACCCAGAACCTTTTACCGTGGTCGCTCGTGCTGATGCAAACGTAAAAACCTTTGATGACCTCGAAGGCAAGCGCGTTAACATTGGTAATCCAGGGTCAGGTCAGCGTGGCACCATCGAAGTATTGATGGATCAAATGGGTTGGGACATGGATAAGTTCGGYCAAATTTCCGAGCTGAAAGCGTCTGAGCAATCAAAAGCCCTCTGTGACAATAAAATTGACGCCATGGTTTATGCCGTAGGCCACCCGAGTGGTGCGATCCAAGAGRCAACGACTGCGTGTGATAGCGTATTGGTTGAAGTCGCTAACGATGCGGCTAAACAGTTGATCAGCGAGCGCGATTATTATCGTCAAGCGATATTGCCAGGTGGTATGTACCGGGGTAACGATAATGATGTGACGACCTTTGGTGTGGGTGCTACGTTTGTATCCTCAAGCCAAGTCTCTGAAGACGTCATTTACAACGTCGTGAAAGCGGTGTTTGAGAACTTCGATGATTTCCGTCGCTTACATCCAGCCTTTGCCAACTTGAAGAAAGAAGAAATGGTAAAAGATGGTCTGTCTGCTCCCCTGCACCCAGGCGCAGCACGCTACTATCGTGAAGCGGGTTTAATTGAGTAATCATACTTCGTTAGCTTAAATGCAAAAGCGAGCGTCAAACGCTCGCTTTTTTATTGCTTCAAGGATGAGCCTTAATCTTAGCCGTTAGGGCTGATTCACCATTTGTGGCGCTAACGGTTCCAGTTTCCAAACCCGACCAAAGTGTTTGTAATGACCGGCTTGCTCGCCTGCTTTATTACCCATGCCATGGTATAAATCCAGGTGATTTTCTTTCACTGCCCCACCGGTATCCAACGCCATTAAAAGCTTGAGCACATGCTCTCCCGTCCATTTACCCTGGTCATCAAGCTGTGGCACTTCAGCAAGTAATACACTGCCCATAGGTAAGTAACGTCGATCCGCCGCCACAGAGGCGCCCGCTTTTAACGGGATCCCCGCCGTCCCACTGACAGGATCCGCCGCTTTGGGCGTAAAGAACACATACGACGGGTTGTGTTCCAGTAAGGTCCGAACCTCTTCTTCATCGTGTGCCGCGACCCAATCTTGAATCGCCCGTAACGACATATCCTCTCTGGCTACCTCACCATTTTCAATTAATACCTTACCAATACTGACGTACGGATGACCGTTTTTACCGCCGTAGGCAAAATACTCGAGCTGATCATTGTCACCAAAATGGACAAAACCACTGCCCTGCACTTCCATAATAAAGTTATCGATGCGAGATGCGCTGTAACCCAACGCCAAACCTAACCCTTCTAAAGCACCGTCATAAATCGCTTGACGATCAGGGCAGTCTTCATTACAAGGCGGTTTGGCATAAACTGGATAACGGAATAAGGCATCGGGTTGATGGCGCATTTCAATCACGGGTGAGAAATAACCGGTAAACATCACGTTACCGAAATCATCGCCACCGCCCATTTGGTTGACACTCAGGCCAAACTCAGCGAGCGTGTCCACATTGCCTCCTGCGTCCAGCCATGCCTGCAAGCGCTGGTATACCGCTTGATGCTTGACCACTAACGAGGGAGATTTTGCTTCTACTTCTGCAAGCTGCTCCTGAAATAAACTAAAGTCGCGCGGACTTTCCGACACCACCTGAGATACTGGGGTTAAAATACGTTCAAACCGCCCATCTCGATACTGCTGACCACGATCAGTCGGCCTAACACACCCTGCTAGTACCGCCACACACGCCATCACGACTAACGCTTTTTTCACACCATCATCCAATCAGTTAGTTTGTAGCGCTAAGGCTCGCAAAAAGCGATGAATTTGGCAATCACTTATCATTATCAGACTGTAAATGCCTGCAAAATAATACAGTTCAATTGTGATGTCATTCAGATTATCCTAGTAACTGCTTGGTCATTCATCAAACTGTCATATAATTGTTATGTACTATGCATGAAACAAAAATGCATAGAAAATGCAACAAAAAAGGAGTAATGATTACCATGGACTTGAAAGTTGGGCGTTCGACGTTACTTGATAGCGATGCGGTGGAATATCAATGGATCCGCATGATGGCCAGTGAAGGTTGTACCCATAATGTGATCAATACCAGTATTCAGCGTTGCCTAGGTGGCGACTCGGAAACTGCCGATCTTTTACGCCGAGTAGCCACCAAGCAATGCTCGGTCAATGAGTTATTGTCGACAATAGAGTCTGTGAAATATTAATCACGATCTGAGCACTCTGCATCCTTGTGCCTACTCGGAGAGTTTCTGGGCGCCCCTACTCGTGCCGTCGTAACCTAATAACTCCATTGGATGCCAACATCTAGTCGTCTTTCGCAAAAAAAGACGTGTAATGCGCGGGCGATAAGMGTTCTAAGGTACTTTTGTTTTCGACACGATACACGTACGTTTGCGTACCAATCGAATAACTTAGCTTATCACCATCAAACTGATAACTCGTCGTAACCCGGCTGCCATTGGTATAGATACCGTCTTTGCGGACTTCAAAACGATCAGCTGCATAGGGCGCGACCTCTGTTTCAACCCATTCGCCATACAAATCGGTTTGCGTCACGTCAGGCGCAAAAATTGCAGGCTGGGTCGCCACTAAAAATCCCGTTCCACCAAATAATATAAATAGAACTAATAGAACCACTTGTTTCGTTTTTCGCACGCGCTTACCCCTCAGTGCTTTTTATTCCAGCATAACTGACTCATCACTTTACTTTAGACGCTGAACGCCAGATTGTGATCTCGCTTCATCGGCCAACATCGAGTATGGGAGCTAATTCTTATCGTTTCACATGCGCACTGACACCGCACAGGACTTGACACTCAGACCTAAAAAAGAATAAAAAGGCATATAAAGTGAATAAATAAACGGGTATGCGCGTGAAGATAAGAAGTACCGCACTGGTTAAAGGATTTCGCCAATCTGCACCTTATGTAAATGCTCACCGAGATAAAACCGCGGTGATCATGCTGGGTGGCGAGGCGATGGCGGATGAGAACTTTAAAAATATCGTCAATGATATCGCGCTACTCAATAGCCTTGGCATGAAGCTAGTATTGGTGTTTGGTGCCCGCCCGCAAATCAATCGCGCGCTCAATCAGTACGGACTGGAAACGCCTTATCACAAAGGAATACGCATCACCGACAGCCACGCGCTTGAAGTGGTCAAACAAGCCGCCGGCCAAGTGCAGCTCGACATCACCGCGCGTTTATCCATGGGGCTCAACAACACCCCAATGGCGGGTGCTCAGATTAATGTGATCAGTGGCAATTTTATTATCGCGCAACCGTTGGGTGTCGACGAGGGGATTGATTATTGTCACAGTGGCAAAATTCGCCGTATTGATACCGACGGTATTCAACGCCAACTGGATCAAAACGCGATTGTGCTGATGGGGCCAGTAGCCAGTTCAGTGACAGGGGAATGCTTTAACCTCACCTCCGAAGAAGTGGCGACTCAAGTCGCAATTCGGTTACGCGCAGACAAGTTGATTGGCTTTTGCTCCGAACAAGGGGTCTTAAACCCAGACAATGAAGTGATTTCTGAGTTACTGCCCACGCAAGCCCAGCCACTTCTAGAAGCGAGAGAAGCCGCTGGCGATACTGGCTCTGGCACCAGTCGCTTTTTACGGGGCGCGATTGCTGCGTGTCGCGCGGGAGTCACTCGCAGTCATTTGATTAGCTATAAAAAAGACGGCGCCTTGATCCAAGAGCTGTTCTCGATTGAAGGGATCGGCACCCAGATCGTGATGGAGCGTGCCGAAAAAGTGCGCCAAGCTGAGATTGACGATATCGGTGGGATCTTGGATTTAATCCGACCGTTGGAGCAACAAGGGATCCTGGTGCGCCGCTCGCGAGAACAATTGGAGCAAGAAATCCCACGCTTTACCATCATCGAACGGGATGGGTTAGTGATAGGCTGCGCCGCCCTCTACCCGTTTAGTGAAGCGCGCACCGGCGAGATGGCATGTGTCGCCATTCATCCAGACTATCGTGATGGCGACCGCGGCGTCATGCTCCTCAATCACCTCAAGCAACGCGCCAAAGCCAAAGGGCTTGAAACGATTTTTGTGCTCACCACCCACAGTTTGCATTGGTTTTTGGAGCAAGGCTTTTTGCTTTCCGATGTCTCGGCGCTCCCCAACACCCGCCAAGAGCTGTACAACTATCAGCGCCGGTCTAAGGTACTAACCTTAGCGCTTTAGCTGACCTCGCCATTATAAGGGCGCCAACAAGGCATCCGGCAAACCACTATACCTTGCGGTGCGTGCGTCCACACCGTGGCGCAGCACCGGCCAAGACGCGTAAAGATCAAGCTGGTGCTTCGCCCGCGTGATGCCGGTGTAAATCAGCTCGCGGGTGATCACCGGTGAAATGGTGGGCGGACATACCAGGACTGTGTGCGCAAACTCCGAGCCCTGTGATTTATGCACCGTCATCGCAAACGCGGTTTGATGGGCGGGCAGACGGCTGGCAAGCAAATAGCGCACCTCGCCATCGTGGGTTTCAAACGCCACCCGGGTGATCCCCGCTTGCTGCACCGCAATGCCAATGTCACCGTTATACAACCCCAGGGCATGATCGTTTTGCATAATCATGATCGGCCGGCCGTGATACCAGGTGTCACGCTCTTTAGCTATCAGCCCCGCCGACGCCAAATGCTGTTCAATCGCTTGGTTGAGGCCAGCGACGCCAAATGGACCTTCGGTCAATGCGCATAACAATCGAAATTGGCTAAAGGCACTCAGCACGTCGGCCATGGGCCGCTGATTTTCGAGCGTCGAATGATCGAGTGCCGTTAGGTAGTCGCGATACCCCGCCACCGCTTGAAGCATCAGGGTCTGATAGCTGTCATCACTCAACACATGGTGGGCAATATCGCCATAGCCGCGTTTTAACACCGCCCCCACCTCGGCCATCTCTCCTCGGTTCACCGCAAAGGCGAGCTGACCGATGCCGGATTGGGCATCAAAGCGATAACTTTTGCGCAATAAACACAAAGCACTGGCAATCGCTGGCGCGTGCGGGTTTTCGGGTACGTCAAAGCCTGTCAGTTGGCTTAAACGCGCTGCTTGCGCCGCTGGATAGCCCGCCTCGGCGTACTGACAAATATCGCCTAGCACCGCCCCCGCTTCCACAGAGGCAAGCTGATCTTTATCCCCCAGCAAAATAATGCGTGTTGAGGGCGCCAAGGCATCGAACAGCTGTGCCATCAAGGGCAAGTCCACCATCGAGGCTTCATCGACAATCAACACATCCGCATGGACGGGATTATTTTTATGATGGCGAAACGCGACTCGCTGCGGAATCGCCCCTAATAATCGGTGAATGGTACTGGCTTGGGTCGGCAGCGCCGCTTTCACGTCATGATCAACAGGCAAGGCGGCAATCGCCCGTCCTAGTGATTCAGTCAATCGGTTGGCCGCTTTGCCGGTCGGAGCGACCAGCTTGATGGTGAGCGCAGCAGACGTTGTACGCTCGGCGTGGTGCGACGCCACCAGCGCCGCCAACAAACGGGCGACGGTGGTGGTTTTACCCGTGCCCGGGCCCCCTGAAATCACCGCAAAAGGCTGGGTCAACGCGGTGGCTGCCGCCACTTTTTGCCAGTCTATCTCTGCCTGTGAGGCGGCAAATAAATTATCTAGGGTTTGTCTGGCCTCATCCGGTACCGGCAGCGCCGTCAAACGCTGGCGAATATGCCCGGCCACTTGCTGCTCGGCATGCCAGTAACGATGCAAATACAGTCGGTGTCCGGCAAGCACCAAGGGCGTCGCCTGCGTACCATCGGACACCACTGAGGCCTGCGCCAATTGCTCGCTTGGCGCTTGGCTATCAATGTGCGCCAATAAAGGCTGCCAAGCGACATCACTGGGTGGCTGCCACTGGTGCAAATCAAGGCAGACATGGCCTTTGCCCACTTCGCGACTCAGCAGCGCCGCCCATACCGTGATAGCAGCCTTATCTAATTGGTTTTCTTCTTCGCCCATCAAACAAGCAAATTGCACATCAATCGCTCGCAATTCCCCGCGCTGGTAAAGTGCCATTAATGCTTGTTTCATAACGACTCTCCAGCAAACAGGTTGTCCAAGGCGTCAATCAGTGCCTTATCGGGACGGTGCGCGAATACGCCGGTTTCGCCGCTATCACTGGCGCCCCGTAAAAAGAAATAAAACACGCCTCCCACATGGGTGTCGTAATCATAATCGGGGATCCGCTGGCGCAAAAAGCGGTGCAGCGCCAAGGTATAGATCTGGTACTGAAAGTCGTATCGGTGCGCGATCATCGCCTCTTTGAGCGCCTCAGGATGGTAATCGGCCACACTGTCCCCTAAATGGTTCGACTTCCAATCCAGCACGTAATACTTGCCGTCAGCGCGGAAGGTTAAATCGATAAAGCCTTTTAGCATCCCGCGCGCCGTCTCAAAGGAGAGCTGGCCAGCGCGGGCAGACAGTGCATCATATCGTGCGGCGAGTCGGTTCAGTCGCTGGCAGTCCAGTGCGGCCAAAGGCATCACGAACTCCATCTCCGTTAATCGACTGGCGTTGTCAATTTGGTTCAGCCTCAGCCCTTGTTCATTAAGCGGGTGCTTCAATACCTGAGTCATCCACTGCTGCAATATCGGGCACCACTGCGGATCATAGTTTTCCAAGCTAAGGTGATGGGTAATAAGCTCAGCGACCTCTTCACTCATCAAATCAGCGGTAAAGTCCACCTCTTCAAATAAGGTGTGTAAAAAGGTACCGGCTCGCGCGCCTTTGGGAAACGCAAAAACCGACCAAGGATCCACCGCCACATCCGGCGTCTCCTCGCCGGCGAGGTCATCGTCCGCGTCCAAGTCGTAACTGGCTAATGTGGGCAAGGCGCTGACATGATGGCTCTGTTTTAACAGCCCTGAGTAACTGGTTAAGCGCCACTGACGGTCAATCTTGCCGTCAAACTGACGCGCGGTTAGCGCCTCGTGGGCGCCCGTTTCAGGGGCATAACGGCTATCATCCGGCTCCGGTGGCGCAACCACAGCCACCGCATCGCTCGCGCTCGCCAACCCAGCTAAACTCTCGGCCAGCAGGCTAGCATCACCGACTTCTCCATGCTGGAGCAAATAACCGAGGGCCGTTAAGTGCAAGGCCGAGTCTTTTTGCCGACTGTTACCTTGTTTAAGGGGCGCACAGCCGATAAAACACCCATACACGGCGCGCGTCACCGCCACATACAACAAGCGGATATCTTCAGCCAACCGCTCTTTTTCAGCGCGCTCTTTGCCTTCATCGACATTATCCAGCGCCAGCACCGGCTGATACTGTTCATCATGATAAAAAGGTTGGCTGCTTTCGCGATACTGACAGGCAAACGGCAAGTAAACCAGATCGTATTCCAAGCCTTTCGATTTATGGATGGTGACGATTTGCACCAAATCACGCTCCGACTCCAACCGCACCTGCTGCTCTTCCGATTGTTGAGCCGGCTCGGCCATCCGCTCTTGTAGCCAGCGGATCAGCGCGTGTGGGTTGTCCAGTTGCTGGCTGGCACTTTGCAGCAACTCCGCGATATGCAAAAAGTCGGTCACACGGCGCTCGCCTTGCGGCATCGCCAACCAGTTTTCTGCCACTTGGCGGGCACTGGCGACTTGGCGAAGCATCGGCATCACCCCACGGCGCTGCCAAGTATCACGGTAATGGCTAAAGGCCACCACCTCTTGCTCCCACAAGGCTTCGTCTTGATTGAGTAATGCCAGCTGCTCGGCGGTCAGGCCAAATAAGTGGCTGGCTAGCGCTGCCCGCAACTTACGCTCGTTTTCAGGCTGCATCACCGCCACTAAAATGCGCTCAATATCGCTGGCGACGGGGCTGGCGAACACATTATCACGGTTAGAAAGATACACAGACGCCACGCCTTTTTCGGCCAGTGCTTGCTTGACCAGCTGTGCCTCGCGGCCGGTGCGCACCAACACGGCGATATTGTGCGGCTGAATGTCGGCTCGGCCGGACGGAGTTTGCAAATAACTATTGCCCGCCACCGATTGGTTGAGCATTTGCGTGATATGCTTTGCGGTACTCACCGCCAAGGTCTGTTCAAAATCTTGCTTGCTACACAATTCATCCGGGCAATGATGCCAAAAGGTGAGCGCGGGCTGCTCGTTTCCCTCCACCACCAGCGCCTTTTGTTTGGCGCTAGGCGAAGAGGCTACCTCTAAAAAGGGAATGCTGTCTTGATAAAC
>NZ_MUFH01000058.1:0-18958 GCF_001996115.1 Salinivibrio sp. MA427 | reverse complement strand
GCTTCATTCGCCAGCGCTTCCATTTCTTCTTCATCAGGCTCTTCAATACGCTGTAGGCCAACTACTTTCTCGTCATCGCTGACGCGGATCAGACGAACACCTTGAGTATTTCGACCCACTTGGCTCACTTCTTCGGCGCGAGTACGTACTAGTGTGCCCGCATTGGTGATCATCATCAGCTCGTCGCCTTCACACACCTGAATGGCACTCACGACATCACCGTTACGCTCGGAAACTTTGATCGATACCACCCCTTTGGTTGCACGACTCTTGGTCGGATATTCATCCAAAGCAGTGCGTTTACCAAAGCCGTTTTCGGTGACGGTTAGGATCTCAGCGCCGGCTTGCGGGATAATCAGCGAGACAACTTGGTCATTCTCGGCCAATCGAATACCTCGCACCCCTGCAGCGGTACGACCCATTGCACGCACGGTGTCATTTGAGGCGACAAACCGCACGACTTTACCGAATTGCGAGAACAACATGACTTCGCTGCTATCGTCGGTGAGCTGCGCGCCAATCAGACTATCGTTGTCACGTAAGTTCACCGCAATAATACCGGCGCTACGTGGACGACTAAAGTCAGTCAACGGCGTTTTCTTCACCGTGCCGTGTGCGGTTGCCATAAAGACATACTTGTCTTCCTCGTACTCACGCACCGGTAGAATAGCGGTAATTCGCTCACCGTCTTCAAGCGGGAGTAAGTTAACAATCGGCTTACCACGGGCATTACGTGACGCATGCGGCAATTGATAAACTTTCAGCCAGTACATGCGGCCACGGGTGGAGAAGCATAAGATGGTGTCGTGGGTGTTTGCCACCAATAGACGCTCGATGAAGTCTTCATCTTTCATGCGCGTCGCCGATTTGCCTTTACCACCACGACGTTGCGCGTCATAGTCACTCAACGCTTGGTACTTGACGTACCCGTCGTGTGACCACGTCACTACCACATCTTCTTGGTTGATCAGATCTTCGATATCAATGTCGGCACTTGCCGCAGTGATCTCAGTTAGACGTTTATCACCATAGCTATCACGCACCGCTTCCAGCTCTTCACGGATGACCTCCATCAAGCGCTCAGTGCTCGCTAAGATGTGTAATAGCTCCGCGATTTGCTCTAGAAGCCCTTTGTACTCGTCTAAGATCTTTTCGTGCTCAAGCCCAGTAAGCTTGTGCAAACGCAGATCCAAGATCGCTTGCGCTTGTTGCTCAGTGAGATAGTAAGACCCATCGTTGCGGGCACCAAATTCTGCCGCGAGCCACTCTGGACGGGCATTTTCGCCCCCAACCGCTTCAAGCATTGCCGATACGCCACCGAGTTTCCAACCTTGGTCTTGTAACTCTTGCTTGGCAACAGCWGGTGTTGGTGCTTGACGAATCAGTTCAATCACTTCATCGATGTTAGCAAGCGCGACCGCGAGCCCTTCCAGGATATGGGCACGATCGCGTGCTTTACGTAATTCGTAAACCGTTCGACGTGTAACCACTTCGCGGCGGTGATTGACAAAGCATTTCAACATTTCTTTCAAGTTGAAAAGCTTCGGCTGGTTGTTGTCCAGCGCCACCATGTTGATACCGAACGATGTCTGCAATTGCGTTTGCGCGTAAAGGTTATTTAGAACCACTTCCGCAACCGCATCGCGGCGACATTCGATGACAATCCGCATGCCGTCTTTATCCGACTCATCACGCAGTGCAGAAATACCATCGATTTTTTTGTCTTTTACCAACTCGGCGATTTTTTCAATCAAACGCGCTTTGTTGACTTGGTAAGGGATCTCGTTAACAACGATGGTCTCTTTACCATTTTTTTCTGTTTCGATATCCGCTTTGGCACGTAAGTAAACTTTACCACGGCCCGTTTTGTAAGCGTCTTCAATCCCTTTACGGCCATTGATCATTGCCGCGGTTGGAAAGTCAGGGCCTGGGATGTAGTCCATCAACTCGTCGATGGTAATATCTTCGTTATCGATGTAAGCCAGACAACCATTAACCACTTCGGTTAAGTTGTGAGGTGGGATGTTGGTTGCCATCCCGACCGCAATGCCTGACCCACCGTTGACGAGCAGGTTAGGTACGCGTGTTGGCAACACATCCGGGATTTGTTCAGTGCCATCGTAGTTTGGCACATAATCCACGGTTTCTTTATCAAGATCGGCGAGCAGTTCATGGGCAATTTTTGCCATGCGCACTTCGGTGTAACGCATCGCCGCCGCAGAATCGCCGTCAATAGAACCGAAGTTACCTTGACCATCTACCAACCTGTAGCGTAGCGAGAATGACTGCGCCATTCGCACAATGGTGTCGTAAACCGCACTATCACCGTGTGGGTGATACTTACCGATCACATCACCGACCACACGGGCCGATTTCTTATATGGCTTGTTCCAGTCGTTGCCTAGTACGTTCATCGCGAATAATACGCGGCGGTGTACTGGCTTTAGGCCATCACGCACGTCAGGAAGAGCTCGGCCAACAATGACGGACATTGCATAGTCGAGGTATGAGCTTTTCAGCTCCTCTTCGATATTGACTGGCGTGATCTCTTTAGCAAGATCGCTCATGGAGCCAACATCCCTCAAAATAATGTTTGCGTATTCAAATACGTGACCACGGAGAATAACACAAAGCCTTCTACGAGACACGTGAATATGGCCAAGATGTATCACGGATCTCGTTAGTAGACGCTCTGAATGCGTCTATACGGATAAAAACCCACCACTTCCGTATCTGGCTATGCATTTTTAAGAATATAAGCCCACACGGTGTCTGAGCACGCTGGCCTGATGTATCACGTCGCGCTGATAGATAGGCTTCTTTTTATCGTGTTGGATTTCGCTATAATGCAGCAAAACCGATAAGGAAGCTGTAGTTATGACTCAGGTATCAAATGTCGATCCGGCAGAAATTCAAAAGTTTGAAGACATGGCATCACGTTGGTGGGATTTAGAGGGTGAGTTTAAGCCTCTACACCAAATCAATCCTCTGCGTCTTGACTATGTGATGGCCAAAGCCGGTGGACTATTTGGTAAGAAGGTGCTCGATGTCGGCTGCGGTGGCGGGATCCTTGCAGAAAGCATGGCGCAAGAAGGCGCCGACGTCACCGGCTTAGATATGGGTAAAGAGCCACTCACCGTTGCCCGACTCCACGCGCTTGAAGCGGGCGTCGATGTTCAATACATCCAATCAACAGCCGAAGAACACGCCAGTAGCTTTGTCCAGCAATACGATGTAGTGACATGTATGGAGATGCTAGAGCATGTCCCTGAGCCCGCCTCTGTCATTCACGCCTGTGCCCAAATGGTTAAACCGGGTGGTCATGTCTTTTTCTCAACCTTAAATCGCAATACAAAATCCTGGCTATTTGCGATTGTCGGTGCCGAGCACATTCTGAAGTTAGTCCCGAAAGGCACCCACGAGCATCATAAATTTATTCGGCCCTCAGAGCTGATGACAATGATTGATAACACCTCGCTTAATGCCCAAGATATGACTGGGTTGCACTATAATCCGTTTTTCGACACCTATAAGCTGTCGAATACCAATGTCGATGTGAATTATCTCGTTCATACTCAGGCCCCCTAACCGACTGAAAAGGAAGCAAGCTGGCATGACTCCGTCGACCATCCTCTTTGATCTTGATGGCACCCTGCTCGATACTGCGCCCGATATGGGTGAAGCTGCGAATCGTGTTTTAGCCGAATTTGACCTGCCGCCTTTGACCGCGGAGCAAATATACACCCACACCAGTTTTGGGGCGCGAGGGCTGCTCACGGCCGGATTTGGCGAGCAAGCAAAACATCAAGATCCTATCGCCTTACGTGCGCGCTTTCTTTATCATTATGGCCAAGCGATTTGCCAAGGGACGCAGGTGTATCCAGGTATTGATGCACTGCTGGATAAATTGGCGCATTTAGCGATGCGTTGGGGCATTGTGACCAATAAGCCTGAAGGGCTCACTCATCAGTTACTCGACCACTTTCCGCGTCTGCAAGCGGCACAAGTGATTGTGGGTGCCGATACTTATGCGCACGCTAAGCCGCATCCATTACCTCTTTTAGAAGCGGCCAAAACGCTTGATTGTGCGCCAGAGTGCTGCTTCTACGTCGGAGATATCGAAAATGATACTCGGGCGGCTCATGCAGCGAATATGAAGTCGATTGTTGCTGGCTGGGGATATGTGGGTGATCCGGCGCTAATTAGCAATTGGGAAGCAGATCATATTTTTACCACACCAACACAGCTTAGCGCCTTTCTTGGATCCTAGTCACACCCCACATTTTGTGGGGTTTGCTGGCTTTTCAATCAGTTAAAACCGATCACTGATCATGACTAAGATCAACCAAAATAAATTTTTTTTATTGCTAATTTTTGCCTTTCAGTGATTGAAATTTTCATTAATCTTGGCGGCCTTGAGCCAGTAGGTTGGTAGTTACTAACTTTAAGGATAACATCCCCAAGATATCCACACCCTAAGGCCGTCAGATTGGCTTGCAAAAGTGCGCCTATATCACTATCTTGTAACCGACTTACACGCCGACCCCTATATATAGTGTATGAACGACGCAACGTCCGCATAGAGGCCGACCAAAAAATCATCAGCATTTTATAAGAACTTGCAAAAAGAGCAGTTTGGCAAGGAAATATTGGGAAAGCATACAAATGAACCAAGAAATTACCGTATTAAAGCGTGATGGACGCAAAGAAAACTTAAACCTCGACAAAATCCATCGCGTTGTGACTTGGGCTGCCGAAGGCCTCTCAAACGTTTCCGTTTCTCTGGTTGAGATGCGCTCTCACATCCAGTTTTACGATGGCATGCGCACTGAAGATATCCACGAGACAATCATCAAAGCCGCTGCCGACCTTATCTCTGAAGAAAGCCCGGATTATCAATATCTCGCGGCGCGTTTGGCTGTCTTCCATTTACGTAAAAAAGCCTATGGCCAATTCGAGCCACCTAAGCTGGTTGATCATGTAAAAGGCATGGTTGAGAAAGGCAAATACGATAAACACATTTTGGAAGACTACAGCCTCGAAGAGCTCGAGACCCTGGATGGCTATCTCGATCACTGGCGTGATATGAACTTCTCGTATGCGGCCGTCAAACAGCTGGAAGGTAAATACCTGGTACAAAACCGAGTCACCGGTGAGATTTACGAGAGCGCGCAGTTCTTGTACATGATGGTCGCTGCCTGTTTGTTTGCCTCTTCATTCGTGCACTGGGTAGCCCTATTCGTGGCGGTGAAGCTTTCCACACCGGCTGTATCCCTTTTTATAAGTATTTCCAAACCGCGGTGAAATGTTGCTCACAAGGTGGCGTACGTGGTGGTGCAGCGACTTTGTTCTACCCGATGTGGCACCGTGAAGTTGAATCGCTGCTGGTATTAAAAAATAACCGAGGCGTCGAAGAGAACCGTGTCCGCCATATGGACTACGGGGTACAAATTAACAAGCTGATGTACACCCGTTTGCTTAAAGGTGGCAACATTTCGTTGTTCTCACCATCAGATGTGCCAGGGCTCTATGACGCATTCTTTGAAAACCAAGAAGAATTTGAGCGTCTGTATACCCAGTACGAAGCAGATGAATCAATCCAGCGTGAAACCGTTAAAGCCGTGGATTTGTTCTCACTGATGATGCAAGAGCGTGCGTCAACAGGCCGTATTTACATTCAAAATGTGGATCATTGCAATACGCATAGCCCGTTTGATCCATCTGTTGCGCCGATTCGTCAGTCGAACCTGTGTCTGGAGATTGCCCTCCCCACTAAGCCACTGAATAATGTTGAAGACGAGAACGGTGAAATTGCACTGTGTACCCTCTCGGCCTTTAACCTGGGTGCGCTTGAATCACTCGATGAGTTGGGTGAGCTGGCTGAATTGACCATTCGTGCACTGGATGCCTTGTTAGATTACCAAGACTATCCATTGCCCGCCGCACGTAAAGCGACCATGAACCGTCGTACGCTCGGTGTGGGTGTTATTAACTTCGCATACCACCTGGCTAAACATGGCGTGCGTTATTCGGATGGCAGTGCGAATGGCCTCACGCATCGTACCTTTGAAGCCATTCAATACCACTTATTGCGTGCATCGGTAGAGCTGGCGAAAGAGAAAGGCGCATGTCCAGCCTTTAATGAAACCACCTATGCACAGGGCATTCTCCCTATTGATACGTATAAAAAAGATTTAGACGCGATTTGCAACGAACCGCTTCATCTGGATTGGGAAACCCTACGTAAGGATATTCAAACCCATGGTTTGCGTAACTCGACCCTGACAGCGCTGATGCCGTCTGAGACGTCTTCGCAAATCTCAAATGCCACCAATGGCATTGAGCCACCGCGTGGTTTTGTCTCGGTCAAAGCATCAAAAGATGGCATCTTAAAGCAGGTGGTACCGGAGTATGATAAATATAAAAATAACTACGAACTGCTCTGGAACATTGGTAGCAATGAGGGTTACTTACAGTTAGTGGGTATCATGCAAAAATTCGTTGACCAAGCGATTTCTGCCAACACCAATTATGATCCGAGCCGACATGCAAGCGGTAAAGTTCCTATGAACCAACTGCTTAAAGATCTGCTCACAGCTTATAAATTAGGGGTAAAAACCCTGTATTATCACAACACCCGTGATGGCGCGACGGACGGTCAATCCGACTCAAGCGCGGCACAAGCTGCCGATGATGATTGTGCCGGCGGCGCATGTAAGATCTAACACAATATGCGAAGGGCCCCACCCGGGCCCTTTTCTAGAGGTTAATAAGATTCATGGCTTACAGTACGTTTTCTAAAATTAACAACGATCCGCTTAAAGAACCGATGTTCTTGGGCCAATCGGTCAACGTTGCCCGTTATGACCAGCAAAAATATGAGATTTTTGAAAAGCTGATCGAAAAGCAGCTGTCTTTCTTTTGGCGCCCAGAAGAAGTCGATGTATCAAGCGACCGTATTGACTACAACAAGCTACCTGAACATGAAAAGCATATTTTCATCAGTAACTTGAAGTATCAAACATTATTGGATTCTATCCAAGGTCGTAGCCCAAATGTGGCACTGCTTCCATTGGTGTCCATTCCGGAGCTAGAGACCTGGATTGAAACGTGGAGTTTCTCAGAAACCATTCATTCGCGCTCTTACACACATATCATTCGTAATATTGTCGCTGATCCAGCGGTTGTCTTTGACGACATTGTGATGAATGAACACATTCAAAAGCGCGCCGAAGATATTGCGCAGTATTACGACGATCTTATTCAACTAAGCAACTACTATCATCAGCTTGGTGAAGGCACACACACCATTAACGGTCATACCGTCACCGTGAGCTTGCGTGCCCTAAAACGTCAGTTGTATTTGTGTTTAATGTCAGTGAATGCACTTGAAGCGATTCGCTTCTACGTCAGCTTTGCCTGTTCGTTTGCGTTTGCCGAGCGCGAATTAATGGAAGGTAACGCCAAGATCATTAAATTTATCGCGCGTGACGAAGCGCTGCACCTGACCGGCACACAACATATGCTCAATATTCTGCGGAGCGGTCAGGACGATCCTGAAATGGCTGAGATCGCAAAAGAATGCGAGCAGGAATGCTTTGATCTGTTTAAAAAAGCCGCCGAGCAAGAGAAGGATTGGGCCGAGTATCTATTCCGTGATGGCTCCATGATTGGGTTGAACAAAGACATCTTGTGTCAATACGTGGAATACATTACCAACCTGCGTATGTCCGCTGTTGGCCTCGCCCCCGCGTACGACGATGCAACCCAAAACCCCATTCCTTGGATTAATGCATGGTTGTCATCAGATAACGTGCAAGTTGCCCCACAAGAAGCGGAGATTAGCTCCTACTTGGTTGGACAGATCGACAATGAAGTCAGCGTTGAAGACTTCGGTGATTTTGAACTATGACCCGTATCACTATCGACGTGAATGGCGTGGAGGTGGGTGGCAACACCCACCAAAACTTGCTTGAACAACTAGAAAATGCTGGCATTCAGCCTGAATATCAGTGCCGAAGTGGTCTGTGTGGTGCGTGTCGCTGTAAACTTAATCAAGGTTCGGTCACTCAACACGATGCCATGGCTTTCGTGATGCCCGGGGAAATCCTTGCCTGCCAAAGTGCCCCACAAACTAACGTCTCAATTGTCTTTGACTACCAACCGGCATGCATTAAAAAACAAGTGAACGAGGCGTGACCGACAGTCACCGCCTCGTGGCGTGTTCTTCTTTTCTGTAACCTTCTCTACGCCAGCGTCTGTGCATCGATAAAAATGTCGTCGTGGCGAGTTAAGGATGCATAATCCGCAATAACGGCTTCACCACTAAGATAACGCCGTAGCATGTCTAATAAGACCGTCGCCATATAACAACGTGCATCGTCATTTGAAAGGTGTCGCTTAAAAATAAGCCGCTGCCCCCATTCACCTTCTGGGGTAGAAATCGCCACACATATCTGGCCGTGAAGCTCAGGTCCGCAAGCAAGTCCGATTTGACGCTGTCCTGGCGACGTCGTCGCACTTGCCATCGCTAATGACGCGGCTAAGGGATTAGCGACCGCTTGCTCTGGCACATGCGCATTCGACATTACCCACCCCTGCTCAACCAGATGTGCCGCCTGACCGTTTAAAGTGCTCGCCAGCCAACCACCAGTGAATTGTTCCGCAACTTTTAACACCACACCGTGATGATTGATATCCGCAGCTAATGCCGCCGTCATCGGCTCAGAAAAGGACACGACATAGTCCGCAAGACGATGCCGTAACGCGTCCAGAACCGCATCTTTTTCAACATGATCCGCCTCGATGAACAACTTAACTTCAATAAACGGCAAGCTGGAGCGATACCCGAGTGTTGCACTATTGGGAAGCACTAACGATGCCATCACATCGCTTATCCCCGACTCTGACAGCCCAAATGTAAATAAACGGTAACACGATCGCGCTTTGGCTGGGTAATTGTGTAACAACTCAGGAAGAATTTGCTGTTCAACCATTGAGAAAAACTCAGAAGGCACTCCGGGCGTAAAGTAAAAGTGACATCCGTTGAGCTCACAGTGAAAGCCACAAGCAGTGCCTTTGGGGTTATCAATTAACCTTGCGCCTTCTGGCAGCATCGCCTGCTTGAGGTTACTTTGGGCCATCGGCCGGCCTCGACGCTCAAACCGCTGTTTTAACTCGTCTAACCACGCTTCATTGAGGGTTAACTCTACCCCCATCGCAGCAGCCATGGCCGCCGTGGTTAAATCATCCGTGGTCGGTCCTAATCCGCCATTTACGATCACGACCTCTTCCGTTTGTGACAGGCGTACAAGCTCAATCGCCATATCATCAAGTTCATCGCCGATAGTCACACGACGAGACATCGCCAGCCCGTTTTCAAATAATACTCTTGAAAGCCAGGCGGCGTTGGTATCGGTAATATCACCCAGCAATACCTCTTCACCTGTCGAGAGCATTGCGATCCGTGGCAATGGGGTTTCATGTTGTTGTTTGTCCACCTTGCCGCTCCTTGTTGTCGCGATCATCCGACCTTGATTATGACATTAGACGGCACAATGCACTACCCCACCCTTATCGTACACTTTATTTTACAACACCGTACCTGTAACATTACACAAAGCCGTTTTTTTATCTGTCTAGACGATGCACAATACGAATAAATTCAGGTTATCTTTTGTGCGAACACAACAATTAACTATTTATTAACATTGGTTAAACATAATATGAATAAAGTACTCGGAAGTTCGCTCATTATTGCGGGCACAACCATTGGCGCCGGTATGCTGGCGTTGCCTCTTGCCTCTGCCGGCATCGGGTTTGGCGCATCGATGGCACTCATGGGTGCGATGTGGGCCTTAATGACCTACACCGCCTTACTGATGTTAGAAGTGCATCAGTTCGCAGAGGCCGACGCGACATTGCACAGTTTAGCGAAACAGTTTTTGGGGAATAAAGGAAAATGGCTGGCGTCGTTTGCGATGCTCTTTTTATTCTACTCACTTTGTGCCGCATACATTGCAGGCGGGGGCAGCCAATTAAATGAAAAGCTGGCGCAATGGTCGGCCATTGAGCTACCACCTGCGGCAGGCGCCGTTTTATTTACGCTGGTTTTCGGTCTTGTGGTGACATTGGGCACCAGTAAAGTGGATTTAATTAACCGCGGGTTATTCACCATTAAGTTATTATTCTTAATCTTGGCCTTAACCCTACTGACGCCTCATGTCTCTAGCATCAACTTAGTCGAAATGCCCGTTGAACGAGGTTTGCTGGTTGCCGCGTTACCGGTCATTTTCACGTCTTTTGGCTTCCACGGCAGTATTCCTTCTATTGTGCGATACGTCGGGATCGACTTACCTTCGCTAAGAAAGGTCATGATTGTTGGCTCAACCCTTCCGTTGGCCTTGTATATCTTTTGGCAAGTAGCCAGCCTCGGTACGGTGGCACAGTCTACCTTGGTACAAAACGGTGAACTGTCCCAGTTTGTGGCAATTATCCAATCAGTGGTTCAACAAGACTATATCGCTTCAAGCATCTCACTGTTCGCCGATTTAGCACTAGCTACGTCTTTTCTCGGCGTCAGTTTAGGCTTGTTTGACTTTATCTCCGACAGCTTTAACCGCCAAGATAGCGTGCGTGGGCGCTTACAAACAGCGGCTATTACCTACCTCCCACCGTTGGTCTTTGCGCTGTATTATCCGCAGGGTTTTATCACAGCGTTAGGATACGCCGCGATCGCACTCGTCATTCTTGCCGTGGTACTCCCGGTTTTGATGGTGCGTAAGGCACGCCAGACGGTCTCAACTGACGAGCACTATCAAGTCATTGGCGGTAATCTTGGATTGAGCCTGGCAATGGTCGGCGGTATCACGGTTGTCGCAGCGCAATTTATCGGATAACACACCGAGGGCCGACCTTGATTCACACCATCGGTCGCCCCCACGCTAATGGGGTGCGACCTTTAAGCACCGATAAGTCCGCGCGCCAATGTACTTATCCCCGCCAATGTACAGAGTATTAGCATCGCTCGGCGAACAAATTGCGGTTTAACACGTGGCGCAATACGGTAAGCCAACCAGGTCGCCAGCAATACGGCAGGAACGGCAAATGCCGCTTGTTTAACATGCCACCAGGTTAGATAATCGGTCGCGCTCAAGGCGATTAAAGACAAAATGCAGCTCACAACAAAGTAGCCTGCCAAACAGGCGCGCATTTTATTCACCTCTGCATGCTGTAACACAAGCGCCATCGGTGGACCACCGATACTGGTCGTTGTTCCCATGACTCCCGACGTAAACCCAGCGATAAAAAAGTTACGCCGGTTGGGGGCAATATTAAAGCGCATCACACTGGCAAACACAGCGAGCAAGACGGCAGCACCTATAATAATTTCAAGCATTTGTGTTGTGACTACCAACATGATCCCGCCCGCAACTGCGGTGCCTGGCACTCGGCCGAAGTANACCGCAATCGACACACCAATATCTGGCATAATAAAGTTTCTTAACATTAAACTATTTACCGCCAGTGTACCCATTTTCAGTCGCGGCAGCGAGTACCATCCGGCTTTGGCGCGCTAGATATTGTCAACTAGGCGTAACACGTTATGCACGTGCTTAATTGTTATTACGTCGTTTCTTTTTTATGTGAATATGGTCGCCATGAACATGGTCGCCATGAGTACGCTCTGCATGAATAAGGAGGTTTCTTGGCGTGAGTTCGCGTTCACAAAACTGGGTTAGCGTGACACGGTATCCATGTTGTTGAAGATATAAAACACGATCAAACACTAGCCACAGCTCCATGGCGCGCCGAAATGCACTTTTAATTAGATTGATTTTCTCCAGCACGAGAAACCTTGCTTCGCCTCGAGCCAAGTAGTGAGTCTGATCAAAGTCGCCGGGGAATGTAAGCCCTTTTTGCGCGGCCCCCCAGCGGCAAAAGGCAGCGAATCCTTGGGTAAGCTGTGACTTTTTGAGTGCGGGTAGCGGTAAATAGTGCTCAGATTGTTGATAGTCACGTTGCCATTCATCAAAGCCCAACCGATAAGTGACCTCCTGCTCGCGTTGACGGNGTTGACGGCGCACCCGCTGCCCGCCAGTGACGGACTCTTGAACCGCGAGCTTTAAATCTGCTTTTGAAAGCGTCAGGGCGGCTTCCTGCGCCTGTGCGGATAAAGGTTGATACCTATCTCCGCGAATTAAATGATAACAACAAGGTGAAACCGTTAGTGCACGCATACCCGTTGCGACCGCCTTTTGAAGAAGCTTTACGTGTAAGTCGCCACACGCGTGCAACGCCAGCCCGTGCTCACAACCGGCAATGACGACTGTTGCCGCCTCACTCATTGCATCTAACGAGTAAAACTGCATCGGGAGCGCCTTTTGATCCGCGAAAGTTTGTCCCTGTTCGCACAGTTCCGATTGCCATTCTACGCTTTCTACTGGTTTACCTGTGATCGCCGCGACACCGCGTCCTAAGTATCCTTTTCCAGCGCACCACTCTAAATAACACGCCGTCTTATCTGTTTGCGGCATCGCGCCTAAATACGCCTGTATTTGCGCCCATTTGCGTCCCGGCACACCAACATTCAAGCGCGAATCAATTTCAATATCAGTATGTTGCGCCATCGGTACTGAGACTAACGCAGGTAACTGGTTTAACGCTGGCCACCAGGTCGCGAGTTTTTTTATCACAGCGTCTGGATCCGCGTTTAACGCCGCGAGCTGCGTATTATCTAACGTGGCGAGCCATTGGCAAAGCGGTCCGTCGTCTTGCCAAGGAAGCTGAGTATGCGCCATCGGCATCGGTCGCCACAGATTTTGGTGCTGTATCAACAGATTGGTTAACTGATTAAATTGGTCGCTGAACGATAAAGATGACATGATTGGCATGAAGGTATTGATGAGTGCGTGATCAAAAAAGGCTGCCTCAGCAGCCTCGTCGTTTTAAACAGTTTATCGAACCGGAAGCGGAATGTCCTTGAACATAGCATCAATTTCTTCATTGGTACGCAGTGCAACCGCTTGGTCAATCACATTTCGGGTCAAATGCGGCGCAAAACGCTCAATAAAGTCATACATATAACTACGAAGAAAGGTTCCTTTACGGAAGCCTATCTTGGTGGTGCTCGCACCGAAAATATGACTCGCATCGATGGCAACCAAATCTGCATCAGCATGACTATCCATGGCCATGCTCGCGATCACGCCCACACCTAGGCCTAACTTCACATAGGTTTTAATCACATCCGCATCCGTTGCTGTGAATACAATTTTCGGTGTGCGGTTAGCGCGATGGAAGGCTTCATCCAGCTCAGATCGCCCTGTAAACCCAAACACATACGTTACGAGCGGATAGGCCGCGAGATCCTCAATACTGAGATCCGTTTTTTGTGCTAAAGGATGATCGGGCGTGACAATGATCGAGCGGTTCCAGTGATAACAAGGCAGCATCACCAAATCTTCGTAGAGATGAAATGCTTCGGTTGCAATGGCAAAGTCAGACGTCCCCTTTGCCACTGAACTGGATATTTGCGTCGGTGTCCCCTGGTGCATATGCAAGGACACTTTCGGGTACCGCTTGGTAAAGGCTTTGATCACGTCGGGTAATGCATAACGCGCTTGCGTATGGGTGGTCGATATATTGAGGTTCCCCATTTCAGGATGAGTATGCTCACTAGCGACCGCTTTGATGCTTTCTACTCGTGATAAAATGCTTTGTGAGATCTCGACAATCGCCTCACCGGCTGGTGTTACTTGCGTTAAATGCTTACCACTTCGTTCGAATATTTGTACGCCTAGCTCATCTTCCAACAGCCTGACTTGTTTGCTAATCCCAGGTTGAGAGGTATACAAACTTTCCGCCGTCGCAGATACGTTAAGGTTGTGGTTAACGACTTCAACGATATATCTAAGCTGTTGTAATTTCATAGTGCAGACGCGTCAGCCTCGTGGGTTAAGTGGCAGCATGGTTTTATATCACTCATTTATATACCCAAATTCGACTATTTAATAGGCTTTGGTTATATAAACGTTAGCGATTGCACATTCACTAAGCAATTTACCCTGTCATTCTAACCGACTCGATCGCAAATAGTATTTTATTGCAACAACTTTATCGCAGATCGCGAGATCATGGGCCACACTCATAAAGGCGCATTCGACGAGGCCGCAACGCTCAGAGTTAGAGGCGGATCACTCATGCAGCTTTCACCTTTCGATTGATGCTATCTCTGTCAGTCGAGATGGTGTATCTTAACCAGTTGAGTTTATTGCAAGGAACATCGACGCTAAATTATGAATATTGCCTTGATAGCTGGCCTTTGTGTCATATTGCTCGGCCTGATTGTCGGCTACAACATATTGGCTCAACAACGAAAGCAAATCGAGTCTCACAAGCGCCAAGAAATGGCGAAGCACATTGCCGTCATCGATGCGACAGAAGAGCTGATTGGCAATGCGCATAATCTACCCTATAGCGGGACGTTACTGGCGTGCTTGAACAAAAAGATCTTGGATTCCTTGAAAGCCATGTACGAGGTCGATCCATCGGATAAGTCAATTAAGCAACGAATTAGTGCGACCCAGGCTCAAATCGATCAGGTCAAACAAAGCTACTCCAACCGAGACTCGACATCGTTTAAAGTGCCTCATAACGACCGAGAGGCAATATCGATGCTCAAACTCGTCAAGCGCTTGCGCTCAGTGGTTAAAGCCGAGCATTCGAAAGGCCGCTTGGCAACGCAAGCTTTTGTATCGGAAAACGCGCGACTAGAGCAAATGCAGCTCAAGATAAATATTGAGAACGTGATTAAACGTGCCAACGATGCGAAAAATAAAGGTCAAATGGGCACGGCGCAGCAATTACTGAAAAAAGCGATCGATGTCGTCAGTCCAAAGACCGATGAATACTCGTCAGAGATGAAACAGCATCTTGAAAAAATGCACAGCGATATCACTCATACGCTAAACAGCGGTCATGAGAAATTGCAGTCCGAGCAAGAAGAAGAGAAAAGCGAATTGGACGAGCTATTTGCCCCCAAGAAAAAATGGTAGCGTCTCTCATCACAAATCCAAAAGGCGCTTGATGACAGCGCCTTTTTTCATGCCCCGCGTGTCTATGCGTGTTTTAACTGGCTGTGGTCTTAACTGCTTCTATTGCGCGTTGGTCTTTGCAACAATATGGTCTAACACACCGTCTGCCGCTTGCTCCAATAAGTCCAGTACGTGCTCAAATCCATCGTCGCCGCCGTAATAAGGATCAGGGATCGCACCCTCCGTCTGCTCTCCCCAACTGAGAAACAGAGACAGTTTGTTTTGGTAATCAGCCGGGCATTGTGCGTGCAGGTCGGCCAAGTTATTTTCATCGGCCGCTAAGATCATATCGAAATCCGCAAAATCTTCCTGCCGCACTTGACGGGCTCGAATACCGGCAAACGAGTACCCTCTCGCTTGACCTGCCTGTTGGCTCCGCTTATCTGGCGGATTACCTTGGTGATAACCTGCTGTCCCCGCAGAATCAATGTTCACCATGATCCCTCTCGTCTGGGCACGGGCGCGTAATACCGCTTCTGCCGTCGGTGAACGACAAATATTGCCTAAGCAAACCACCAATAGACTCGGCACATTTTTTGGGGGTGTCATCGATAGAGTCTCCTTATTGGTAAAGTTTTACTCTATCAAGTCGACACTCAGATGCCTAGTCGCTTCAATCTGCTTGCCTTTGCGTTGTTATGGGTAGCATGAAGCATGACGTCGCTTTACTATGGTGTAACGTTTATTTGGGGTTAGAAATCGTATGTCAGAACAAGGACACAAGCAACGTCAGCAAAAGTTAAAAGAAAAAGTTGATGCTCGAATTGAAGCCGCGCAACAAGAAAAAGGGCTCCTCCTGATCATAACAGGCAATGGTAAAGGTAAATCGACATCCGCGTTTGGCACAGTGGCGCGGGCCTCCGGCCATGGGCTAAAGTGTGGCGTAGCTCAGTACATCAAGGGCACGTGGGCTTGTGGAGAGCGGGATTTACTGAGCCAACATGGTGTCGACTTTCACGTGATGAGTACCGGTTTTACCTGGGATACGCAGGACAAAACCGCAGACACCCAAGCCGCTCAGCAAATATGGGCAGCGTGTCAGGCGATGCTTGCGGATGACCGCTACGATTTAGTGGTACTGGATGAGATCACCTACATGATCACGTACGACTATATCAGCCTCGATGAAGTCATTGATGCGCTGCAACAGCGCCCTAGCGAACAATCCGTTATCATCACTGGGCGTGGCGCACACCGCCGCTTAGTTGAGATAGCAGATACCGTCTCGGAAGTCAGAAACGTTAAGCATGCCTTCGACGCCGGCGTGAAAGCGCGCCAAGGCATTGACTGGTAAGCTACCGAGTAAAAACAAAGAAAGCCGTGGCTGACGTTAACCTGAGCGCCGCTTTTCTCAGGGCTTCGCGTTTAACGATATCGACTGCGTCTTGTCCACGGCATCCTCTTGGCAAGACTGGCGACACAAACGCGCATCAATCGATTGATCACCCAGCAATCGCTGCCAGAGGGTTGGCAAGGCGCTGTCTCGTAGCGGCCCTGGCTCAAGCTGCTTAGGCATAACTGGCTGCCACTGCCCTTCGGCGTCTTGCTCGGCAAGCAAAAACTGAAAGGGTTGATAGTTTGCTACGCCAAAACGCAAGTCGGTCACCACCTGCTGCCCATTCCGATTTTCAAAGCGAATAAAATCACGCGAAAACGTGCGAAGTGCCATTAATGTTTCCGAGCCCGCTAGTGGCCATTGTCCGCGAGGACGCGTGATCCATTGAATATTCTTATCTTTGTCTAAGCGTGACGCGAGTCCTTCCCAGTAGTGGTCGTCGCCGATAATCACCACTCGCCACAGCAGCGTGTTAAACGGGGTGGGCATAATAATATGCGGCCGCCCTGCCAAGTCGGTTCCTTGGGTTTGGGTTGCAACACGTACTTCAATCTTTTCAAGCTGATAGACCGAACTGGCCAGGTAGAGCGTAGAGACTGCCAACCCGATACCACATGCTTTGGCGCCCCGATGTCGCCAAATACACGCGGCGATAACACTGACCAATAAGGGCACCGTATAAAGTGGGTCAATAATAAACAGGCTGGCGACTGCTACCGAAGGCACGTCTAACGGCCAAAAAAGCTTGGTACCATAAACCGTCATCGCATCCAACAACGGGTGTGTCACGAGCACCGCGATCACCAGCGTCATGACTTGCCACAGCGGCCATTGACGACGCCATCGCCACCCGCACCATCCGATGATTGCACCAACCCAAGGCAGCACAAATAATGAGTGACTGAATCCACGGTGGTTGACCGTATTCGCCACCGGATCGCCATAATCAATCAGCACATCTAAGTCAGGTAAGGTGCCCAATGCAGCACCGGCCAAAAGCACTTTTGGAGAACAGCGCTTGCCCGAGACTAACCCAGCAACCGCCGCGCCCAGTGCCGCCTGGGTAATAGAATCCATCGCTTATCCTTTAACAAGGTTTTGATTTATTAGCGTAAAAAGTTGTAAACCGATCACTGGAATAAATTAAGCAGTTTATCGGTTGCCTCTTTTACCTTGTCATCATCCGCTTTATCACCCAGTAACTTTTTAATCCCACGCTGTGCTTCTTTGCGTGCCTTTTCTTCCAAGACTTTGTTGCTGCTGAGTAGCTGCTTGATATCTAATTGATAACTCGGCGATTGCCAGGTACCGGCCACCGTCACTGGGATGGTCACATCACGAAGTTCATCAATATCTTTGCCGCCTTGACCCTTGCTGGTTTCAACCACAGACGTGARCACATCAAAATCTAACGTTTCTTTCAGCAAATCAGTTTGCCCCTCACTTCTGACTCGCAGCGCTGGGGCTTCTAGTAGCAAATCGTTGGTACGTGCCATGCCATTTCCGATGGTAAAACTGGCGGTGAGCGCACTAAAGTCGGTTTTGCGCACATCGTTGGCAGCGTTGCTGGTCGCTTCTCCTTTCAACGTCGCTTTTGCTTCTCTCAGCATTTGTGCCAAGTTAATGCCGTTGATCGCGCCATCCTCAAAGAAAATCGCGGCACTGCCCTGAATCGCCTGACGGAGAGCATAAGGCGATAAACCTTGACCTTGGAGGTTAATATCCACATTGCCTTTGCCTTCAAGCAGATCAACCTGTGCGACATCCTCCAATAACGGCAAGATGGCAATGTTGCGTGCTTTTTTACTCACTTGATAGCGCGCGGGGGTTTGAGTGGTATCTAACATCCCTTGCACAACTACCCTGCCTTCATAGGCTTGCGTGATCAGCTCGGACACGTCGACTTTGCCACGGTTGATAGCAACCGTGGCGCGTGTTTGTCCTAAGGTAACGTTACTCACGGTAAGCCCTTTCATCGCCAGTGAGCCGGCAATATCCAGCGTCTTCAACACTCTCAGATCAGGCTCTTCTTGGCTAAGTGACCCAGTTTGCGTACTGGGGCTGGATTCATCATTGGACCCAGACTGACTTTCGTTTGCAGATTGACGAGGCGCTGCATTGTCTGTCGGTAACAAGGTATCGAGATCGATGTGATTGGTATTGAGTGCAAAACGAATTTGCGGGATATCTGCCAGCTTGATGGCCACTTTACCGTCTATGACCACCTCGTCAGTATTAAGACGGCTGGTCATCTCAGTGATATCTAACGTTTGCTGCTTGGCATCGAAGACGATATCTGCCGCCAGCTCTTGAGTCAGCGACTCGCCGGGTAATGCGTCACCCGAGAGCTGAGTGAGCATGTCCAACCCCTGCACTGTGACCTTGTCTTGGCTTTCTGCCACAGTAACTTGTGCGTTTCCAGAGGTTTCAACCTTTAGCTCTGACGTCTGCGCATTGATATTAAAGCCGAGCTGAGCCGCTTGACCCAAGGCGACACGGTCGAGGGTAATATTGGCTTCATTGATGG
>NZ_MUFH01000057.1:0-12303 GCF_001996115.1 Salinivibrio sp. MA427 | reverse complement strand
GTTCTCACCCCGCGCGCCTATTTATATGCTGATACACGTTGCCGTTATTCGGATTTTTTATCGCGGGCCAGCAAGTCTCGAGCAGCGTGATGCGCCAATTTACCCTGATATAAAACTTGATAAATTTGCTCCACAATCGGCATTTCAACCCCAGCGCGCTGCGCCAGGGCCCACACCTCTTTGGTGTTGCGAAAGCCCTCAACCACTTGACCGATATTATCCTGCGCCGCTTGCACGCCTTCACCTTGGCCAAGCGCCAGCCCAAAGCGGCGATTACGCGATTGATTATCGGTGCAGGTTAAAACCAGATCACCTAAACCGGCCATGCCCATAAAGGTCTCTCGCGATGCGCCTAGCGCTTCACCTAAGCGCGTCATTTCCGCCAAGCCACGCGTAATTAGAGCCGTGCGCGCATTGGCGCCAAACCCGATACCATCAGAAATCCCAGCCCCAATCGCAATCACGTTTTTTACCGCGCCACCTAATTGCATGCCGATAAAATCATGATTGCCGTAAACGCGGAAACTCTGCTGGCAATGAATCGTCTCTTGCAAATCACGCACAAACTCAGGGTCAGGCGAGGAAACAGAAATCGCCGTCGGCATGCCAGCCGCCAGCTCTTTAGCGAAAGTGGGACCCGAGAGTACCGCCAGCGAGCGCGAAAAGAATCCGCGCGTAAGTAGGGCCGGATTTGGCCGAGCACTTGACCAAAGACGTGGCTGGGCACCACCACCAATAAATCACGACTGGCATTCACCGCCACGGACAAATCGGCACAAAGCACCAGCGAGTCTGGAAAAGCGACGCCTGGTAAAAAAGCCTGGTTAGCACGGTCAATTTCCAACTGCGCAAGATGACGTGGATCGTGCCCCCATAACACAACGTTGGCACCATTTCTCGCCAGTGAGATCGCTAAGGCAGTGCCGTACGAACCAGCGCCCAATACAACAATCGCGGCGTCTTGAGTGGGAGCAAGATCTGTCATAATGACCCCTTAGGCTTGCGCGTCTTCTTCTTCGCCAGATTTCGCGTCCGCCTGCTGTTGCAGGTAGTTCATGAACAAGGCATCAAAGTTTACCGGTGCAAGGTTAAGCTGTGGGAACGTCCCTTTAACGACCAAGCTAGAAATCGTCTCACGCGCGTAAGGGAAAAGAATATTCGGGCAAAAAGCGCCGAGGCAATGCGCTAATTGCGGCGCATCCATGCCGGTAACCGAGAAGATGCCGCCTTGTTGTACTTCGCACAAGAACGCACTGCTCTCTTGGTTTTTCACGGTCACGGTTAGACGCAGAACAACCTCGTAAATGCCTTCACCCAGCTCGCGGCTTTGCGTGTCTAAATCTAAGTTAACGTCAGGTGCCCAGTCTTGCTGAAAAACGTCAGGTGAATTTGGCGCCTCAAAAGACACGTCTTTAAGAAAAACGCGTTGGATAGCAAAGTTTTGCTCGGCTTGTTGGTTGTTTTCTGCTTCAGCCATGGTGGTTCGTCCTTTCTAACTAGTTGCTTATGTGCCGGGCACATTAAAAAATGCGAGCCACTGCGTCATGCAGTCGCTCGAGATTTGAGTGAGGGATCACTTTTTCTTTTTGCTTTTGCCTTTACCGCTTTTGGCGCGGACCAGTGGCATTTTGGCATCGTTCCACGAGGTCAAGCCATCTTTGAGCACATACACAGACTCAAAACCCGCTTTGGCGAGTTGATTCGCACTGTCAGCCGCGGTTTGACCGGTCTTGCATACTACGATGATGGGGTCAGTTTTATGTTTTTCAAGTTCGCCAAATGAGTGCGATTTAATTTCACTGGGCAATACATTGATTGCGCCTGTGATATGGCCCGCACGAAACTCGTCATGACTGCGAATATCCACAAACACCCCATTTTCACGGTTGTTCAGGATCGCGGCATCGTTCGGAGCCACCACTTTGTAAGCGGCGGTTTTCTGTTTGATCAGCGACATCAACAAGGTGGCAGCTAAGCCAACCCAGACCAGTGTCAGAATCATGTTGTTGGAGACAAAATCGATATATTCCTGCATAACCTTTGCTCTATACTGCTTGTTTGTCCCGCGAGGCGAGAGTCCATCAAGGAATGAAAATGGTGTCGAGTATAACCTGCTCGTCAGGGTTTTACAGCCTACCAAGACGAAATCGCGCGCTTGCTCACTCACGGTGATCGAATGATAAATTTTCGTTCCCCTCAATATGTTAAAAAGAAAGAAGGTTTCATCAATCGCAGACATCGAGTGAAGCCATTCGCGTATACCGACAATCTTCGCCATAATGAGGGGAGTCAAGGGTAGAAGGCAAGCCATGCAACCCTTGCTGGTTAACTTATCAGCTGGAATAATTGATCTTAGCCTACGTATCCTTGCGTAAAATGTTGTAAAATTACGCACACTGCACCACTGAGGCCTGATGCTAGCCTCAAATCTGGCATCAAGCCTCAGTGGCTGCTCCATGACATCCAATGTCAGTGGCATCCAATGTCAGTCTTTAGCTTGAATTAAGAGGACGTAATATGTCTGCGAAAAAACCACTTGCACTGGTGATTCTCGATGGCTGGGGCTATCGTGACCCACAAAGCGATAATGCCATCACCAATGCTAACACGCCGGTTATCGACAGCCTGATGGCCGACAATAGCACCTTGATTTCAGCATCCGGTTTTGACGTTGGCCTGCCTGATGGGCAAATGGGTAACTCAGAAGTCGGTCACGTGAATATCGGTGCTGGCCGCGTGGTGTATCAAGAGCTCACCCGTATCACCAAATCCATCGCCGATGGCGACTTTAACCAGACCCCCGCACTCACTGCCGCGGTCGATAAAGCCGTGGATAAAGGCAAAGCCGTTCATATCATGGGTCTGATGTCACCAGGTGGCGTTCATAGCCATGAAGACCACATTGCTGCCATGGTTGAGTTGGCCGCTGAGCGTGGTGCGGATCAAATCTATCTGCACGCCTTCTTGGATGGTCGTGATACGCCACCACGTAGCGCAAAAGCCTCACTTGAGCGTTTTGACGCCCTTTTTGCCAAGCTAGGCAAAGGACGTACGGCCTCACTGGTGGGTCGCTACTACGCGATGGACCGCGACAACAACTGGGATCGTGTAGAGCGAGCTTACGATTTGTTGACCTTGGCGCAAGGCGAGCATAGCGCAACGAGCGCGGTTGAAGGCCTCGAAGCGGCGTATGCGCGTGAAGAAAATGACGAGTTTGTCGCCCCAACAGAAATCTTCCGTGAGGGTGACAACAAAGCGACCATCAACGACGGCGACGCAGTCATTTTCATGAACTTCCGTGCCGACCGGGCGCGCGAAATGACTCGTGCCTTTATGCCTGAGTTTGATGGGTTTGCGCGTAAGAAGTATGCCGAACTGTCCGACTTTGTCATGCTGACCGAATACGCAGCCGATATCGATACGACGGTGGCTTTCCCACCGACAAGCCTGTCAAACACCTTGGGTGAGTGGCTATCGAAAACCGGTAAAACCCAGCTACGTATTTCAGAAACTGAGAAATACGCGCACGTCACTTTCTTCTTCAACGGTGGTATGGAAACCGTATTTGAAGGCGAAGAGCGCTCTTTGGTGGCGTCACCCAAAGTGGCCACTTACGATCTACAACCCGAAATGAGCTCTGAAGAGCTAACGGATAAACTGGTTGATGCGATTAAGTCCGGCAAGTTCGATATGATCATCTGTAACTACCCGAACGGTGATATGGTCGGTCATACGGGCGTCTACGAGGCTGCTGTCCAAGCGTGTGAAGCTGTCGATGGCTGTATCGGTCGCGTGCTAGAAGCGATTAAAGAAGTGGACGGTCAAATGCTGATCACCGCCGACCACGGTAACGCTGAAATGATGGTTAACGAGGAAACGGGCGGTGCATATACCGCACACACCAACTTACCAGTCCCACTGATGTATGTCGGTAGCAAACCAGTGACCTTGAAAGAAGGCGGTAAGCTGTCTGATCTGGCACCGACCATGTTGGCATTGTCCGATATGCCGATTCCTGAAGAGATGACTGGCAAGCCTCTGTTCGATCTGAAATAATCTCCCCATGCGGGAGAAACGAACACGCCTAGGTCAAACCCTCCGCGCCAGTGCATTATGCACTGGCGTTTTTCTGTGTCTATTCACAGGGTCTGTGCACGCTAACTCACAACTTGAGGGCGTGAGCGATGAGATTGCCCGCCAACAATCACAGCTGGCCGCGCACAATAAAAAACTCAATGCACTTCAGCGCGACTTAAAAGCGCAATCTAAACGGATTGACACATTGTCCAGGCGCATCCGCCAAGCGCAAGCTAGCCTGCAAGAAACAGATACCGACATTACCCAGCTGACGCAACAACAAGCGCGATTAAAGCAGGAAATGATCGCCCAACAAGCCCAACTGGGCGAGCTTATCGATGCGCAATATCGTCAAGGCAAACACGATCAACTCAAACGACTGCTCAGCCAAGAATCGCCAGCCACCCTTGACCGGTTAACGCGCTATGCCGAAATCGTTGCAGGCACAATGCAGCAAACGATTGAGTCACTCGCCGCTACCCGTACCGATTATCAGCTCACCGCTCACCAGCTCAAACAGCAGCGGGATAAGCAAACGCAGCTCGTGGCAGAGTTAACCGATAAAAAGCGTGAGCTTGAGACTGAGCAAAACGCACAAAGCCAAACGGCGAAACAAATTCGTGCCAAGATTGCCAGTGACAGCGCATATTTAGCCGAGCTCAAAGCCAATAAGCAGCGCTTGCAAGAACAAATCGCCGAGGCGGCACGACGCGCGCAGGTCAATATGGCAGGCATTAGTGACGCCAAAGGAAAACTCACTTGGCCCGCCCAAGGTAAACTCCTTCACCGCTTTGGCGAGCGCCAATCCGGCGAAGTGACTTGGAATGGCATCGTGATTGATGCCAAGCGTGGCACGGAAGTGAAAGCGGCGCATGCAGGAAAAGTGGTGCTATCCAGTTGGCTACGTGGCTACGGGCTATTGATTGCCGTCGATCATGGCAAGGGGGATATGAGCTTGTACGGCTATAATCAAGCATTACTTAAAGACGTCGGCGACACAGTGACCGCCGGTGAACCGATTGCCTTAGTTGGCGACAGTGGCGGACAATCAACACCATCGCTATATTTCGAGATTCGTCGTAAAGGCAATACCACTAACCCAGTTCCTTGGTTGGATTAAAAACGCCCACCCCATGGGTGAGCGCTGTCAATATTGCCAAGCGCCTGGWGAGCCTTCAATCACCCGGTCATATGGCGTTATAGGTCTCTTACATTAGCCCTGCCAGTCGAGGATCACCTTGCCAGATTGCCCTGAGCACATCATCTCAAAGCCTTCTTGAAAGTCATCTACGTGGTAATGGTGGGTAATGATGGGGGTTAAATCCAACCCTGATTGAATCAAGGAGGCCATCTTGTACCAAGTCTCGAACATTTCGCGACCATAGATGCCTTTGATCACCAAGCCTTTAAAGATCACTTGATTCCAATCAATGCCCATATCGCTCGGTGGGATCCCGAGCAAGGCAATATTGCCGCCATGGTTCATGGCCGACAACATGCTATTAAAAGCGGCAGGGACGCCCGACATTTCCATGCCAACGTCAAAGCCTTCCGTCATTCCAAGCTCAGCCATCACCGATTCTATCGAGGTCTCGGCGACGTTTACCGCCCGAGTCACTCCCATATCCCGAGCAAGTTGTAGGCGGTACTCATTCACATCAGTGATCACCACATGTCTTGCGCCCACATGACGCGCAACCGCCGCAGCCATAATACCAATCGGGCCGGCTCCTGTGATTAGCACGTCTTCGCCGACCAGATCAAACGATAACGCGGTGTGCACCGCATTGCCAAATGGGTCAAAGATCGAGGCTAAATCGTCCGAAATTTCCGCTGGAATTTTGAAGGCATTAAACGCCGGGATCACTAAATATTCCGCAAACGCCCCAGGACGATTGACCCCGACCCCTTCGGTATTCCGGCAAAGGTGCGTGCGTCCGCCGCGGCAATTACGGCAGTGACCACAGGTAATGTGACCTTCTCCGGAGACGCGATCACCGATGGCGAAGCCTTTGACTTCTTGTCCAATCCCAACCACTTCACCCACATATTCGTGACCGACCACCATGGGAACCGGAATGGTGTTTTGCGACCACTCATCCCACTTATAAATATGAACGTCGGTACCGCAGATGGCGGTTTTGCGGATTTTGATCAGTAGATCGTTATGCCCAAGCTCAGGCAGCGCCGCCTCCGTCATCCAAATACCGGGCTCGGCTTTTAGCTTCGCCAGGGCTTTCATGCTTGTTTGTGTCATACGATTACCCAATCAGTTGCATTTCTTTACCGACTTTGATGAAAGCATCAATCGCGCGGTCCAGTTGCTCACGCGTGTGTGCGGCTGACATTTGAGTGCGAATACGTGCTTGCCCTTTCGGCACCACCGGATAAGAGAAGCCCACTACATAGACGCCTTCTTGCATCATACGTTCGGCAAACTCACTCGCGACTTTGGCATCTCCCAGCATCACCGGAATAATGGCATGATCCGCGCCTGCTAGCGTGAAACCTGCCTCAGTCATACGAGCTCGGAAATGTGCGCTGTTATCCCATAGCTGTGCGCGCAAATGGTCACTTTCCGCCAGCATATCGAGCACGCGAATAGAGGCCGACACAATCGCCGGTGCCAGTGAATTCGAGAACAGATAAGGGCGTGAACGTTGACGCAACCAATCGATCACTTCTTTTTTACCCGATGTATAGCCACCCGAGGCTCCCCCCATGGCTTTACCCAAGGTCCCAGTGATGATATCAACGCGGTCCATGACTTGGTGGTATTCGTGGGTACCACGGCCATGATCGCCCATAAAGCCCACAGCATGGGAGTCATCCACCATCACCAGCGCACCATACTGCTCAGCCAGATCACACACCGCGGGCAAGTTAGCGACCACGCCATCCATCGAGAAAACGCCGTCGGTGACAATCAAGATATTCGCCACATTGGCTGCTTTCGCGGCTTTAAGTTGCGCTTCCAGCTCGTCCATATCGTTGTTGGCGTACCGGAACCGCTTCGCTTTACATAAACGCACCCCATCAATGATCGAAGCATGGTTCAACGCATCTGAGACAATGGCATCATCAGGCCCCAGGATAGTTTCAAATAAGCCGGTATTCGCATCAAAGCATGACGAATACAAAATCGTATCTTCCATGCCCAAAAAGTCAGAGAGTTTGGCCTCAAGGGTTTTATGGGCGTCTTGCGTGCCACAAATAAAGCGCACTGACGCCATGCCAAAGCCGTGCTCATCCATCCCCGCTTTGGCAGCCTCAACCAAAGCAGGATGATTGGCTAATCCTAGATAGTTATTCGCGCAGAAATTGAGCACCTGTTGCTCATGATTAACGGCCACACTGGCCGATTGCGGGGAAGTAATAAGGCGTTCACTTTTGTACAAGCCATCAGCTTTTACTTGCTCAAGCTGATGACGTATTTGCTGATAGAAGGCAGCCGTCATCGCAATCTCCATGCTGGTGATGATTACTTTTGGAAGGCCGCCGCACAGTTTCTGTACGGCGAATGATTGGCTGCTATCATGGCACGTTCATTAGGTTTGTGCCAATAACCCGCACGAGACAGTGATTCATATCGTGTATTCCGCTTTAGGCTGGCGGAATATCGCGCAAAACACAATAAACGACGTTGGACCGGTTAATTTAAGGTATCCAGTGCGCGTATATCTTGGCGAACCAATTGCTGCTGATAGTGGTCCATTAATGCAGCGATAGCGGTTTGCCCTTGCGAGGAAGTCAGCGGATGTAGCAACGCCAACATCTGTAAAACGCCTTTGTAGATCACACCGGCATGAATATGTGTTTGTGGCGCTTGCGCACTTTGGTAGAAAATCCAGCTTGACGCGACCTGCTTCAAGGTTTCGCCCACGGCAGCCAACCCACTCTCACTCAGATTCAACCACCCCGCATGGCTGTAATGCTGCAAAATAGTCATCAGGTTGGTTTGAAGCTGTTGTTGTGCATCGAGGTACTTATGCTGTAGTGCTTCATCGCGACGCAGAATATCGGGCAGATTGGCGTAAAAAAAGCGGTAGCGCCACATCAAACTGAACGTTGCATCGAGATAATGTTGCAACAGCGCTTGGGTATCTTCTTGAGGCTGACTAGGATCAAAAGCAAGGGCGAGATCTTGCGCGTATTGATCAAAAATGCTGTGTATAATCGCCTCTTTATTACGAAAGTGGTAATAAAGGTTTCCCGGGCTTATCCCAAGATCAGCCGCAATATGATTCGTGGTAATATTTGGCTCACCGTGTTGATTGAATAAAGCCAGTGCAGCATGGATAATTCGGTCTTGGGTTTTCATGTATGGTTCAGTCCTCTGCCCGGTTGATGCGTAACCATACTATCACAGTCAACAATAATGGCGACGGCGTCTGTCGCCTGCAACGATGAATTAGGTAACGATATGATTTTTGTGACTGGTGGTGCCGGCATGATCGGTAGCAACTTAGTAAAAGCACTTAACGAGCAAGGCTATCGTGACATCGTTGTCGTCGATAACCTTAAAGACGGCACCAAATTCGTTAACCTGGTTGATTTGGATATTGCTGATTACATGGATAAGGAAGACTTTCTTACCCAAATCATGGCCGGTGAGAACTTCGGGCCTATCGAAGCGATTTTCCACCAAGGTGCTTGCTCAGCGACCACCGAGTGGGACGGCAAGTACATGATGCTCAATAACTATGAATATTCTAAAGAGCTATTGCATTACTGCATTGACCGTGACATTCCGTTTTTATACGCCTCGTCAGCGGCTACTTATGGCGGCCGCGACAGTGACTTCATTGAAGCGCCAGAGTATGAAGGCGCGCTGAATGTTTACGGCTACTCGAAGCAGCAGTTTGATAATTATGTCCGTCGCGTGCAAGACGATGCCAAGGCACACGGTGAAACACTGCCACCGATCACCGGTTTTCGTTACTTCAACGTTTACGGCCCTCGTGAGCAGCACAAAGGCAGCATGGCGTCCGTTGCTTACCACCTGAACCAGCAAATCTTAAACGGTGAAAACCCGAAGCTGTTTGAAGGCAGTGACACCTTTAAGCGTGATTTCGTCTATGTTGGCGACGTGTGTCAAATGAATATCTGGTTCTGGCAGCAACAAATCTCCGGCATTTTTAACTGTGGTACTGGCCGTGCCGAACCGTTTAGCGCCGTCGCCAACGCCGTCATCGCGTTTCACGGTCAAGGGGAAATTGAAGAGGTGCCGTTCCCCGATCACTTAAAAGGCCGCTATCAAGCTTACACGCAGGCCGATTTGACCAAGGTTCGTGAAGCCGGATATACCGCTTCCTTTAAGACTGTGGCTGAAGGTGTTGCCGCCTATCTGGCTGAAATCAATCGCTAATATAATGATGTTTACGCCAAGCCGTGACGCTTGGCGTATGAGAAAATCGAATAATGACAAAACAGCGACCCGATTACGATCCAAATGCCTATAACCCCGAATTTTCGCGTGCCTTCCTCGCACCGAAATATTGGGGCACCTGGCTGATGTTATTGGCTGCCTTGCCAATCTGTTTGTTGGTGCCTGCGCGAGCAAAGTATCGCTTTGCCCAATGGGTGGCACGCAAGCTGGTGAAAAAGAAAAAAGGCACGATTTTGAATGCATGGCTCAACCTTGAAGCCTGCTTTCCAGAGCAATCAAAGCAAGCACGCGAAGCGATCTTGGTCGAGACGCTAACAACCGCAGGAGCGTTTTTACTCAGTTTTCCACTGATTACGTTACGTGGTCGTCAGTGGTTTCAACAGCACTGTGATGTCATTGGCATGGAGCATATTACCTGCCACACCGATCATGGTGAGCCGGTGATCTTGTTTGTCCCCCATACCTGGGCGATTGATGCGGCGGCGATTTTATTTGCCTCACAGGGCTTACCTGTCGCTGCCTTCTCAAAACGACAAAAAAACGGTCTCCTCGACTGGCTGATGCACCGCCAACGAGTACAATATGGTGGTAACTGCTACGAACGAGAAGCAGGGATTAAACCTTTTATTCGTGCGGTTAAACGAGGCTTCTTGGGCTATTACCTGCCCGATGAAGATATGCGTGATGAGAGCAGTGAGTTTGTTCCTTTTTTCTCAACAACCAAGGCGACACTGCCAAGTCTCGGCAAGTTGAGCAAAGTCACGCGTTCGCATATCGTGCCTGTGCTATCTGGCTTTGATGCCAAAACCGGCCGGTTTGTCATTACCATCCATCCAGCATTTAGCGAGTTTCCAACCGGTGATAGCAAAATGGACGCCCACATGATGAACCAACACATCGAAACCATGCTCGAGGGTCAATACGATCAATACATGTGGATCCTACAGCTGCTCCGCACACGCGAAGACGGCCGCAATATCTACCAAGAGGCAAAAAGGAAACGGGCATCATGACACGAGTACTCGTCATTGGCCCGTCTTGGGTCGGCGATATGGTGATGTCGCAATCACTGTATAAAGCCATCAAACAACAACACCCTGACGCCACCATTGACGTGATGGCGCCTGGATGGTGCGCCCCTATTTTGGCGCGTATGCCAGAAGTTAATCGCAGTATCGACATGCCACTGGGCCATGGAGAATTTGCACTCGGTAAGCGCTACCAATTAGGTAAACGCTTAGCAAAACATGGCTATGATCATGCCTATGTATTGCCTAATTCCGCCAAATCGGCGCTGATCCCTTGGTTTGCTGGGATCCCAACACGTACCGGTTGGAAAGGTGAAATGCGTTATGGTTTGCTCAACGACCTGCGTCCCAATAAAAAAGCGTTTCAATATATGGTTGAGCGCTATGTTGCCCTGGCACACCCACGCGCCACGATGCAAAGTTCGGTCTCACTCGGTGGCCTTGAAGGCCTACCAAAACCTGAATTAACCATTGATCCTGATGCACAAGCGGCTGTGATCACTAAGCTAGGCTTAAACCAAGATAGACCCATCGTGGGTCTTTGCCCGGGTGCCGAGTTCGGCCCAGCCAAAAAGTGGCCTGAGCAACACTATGCCGAGGTCGCTCGCCAGATGCATGCTAAGGGGTTTCAAGTTTGGCTGTTTGGCTCAGCCAAAGATATCGACACCTGTGAAAAAATTGCCGCCCTTGCCGACAACGCACCGAATATTCATGTGTTAGCGGGTAAAACCAATTTAATTGAGGCTGTTGATCTATTAGGCGCTTGCCAAACCGTCGTCAGTAATGACTCCGGCTTGATGCACATCGCCGCGGCGGTCAACTGCCAGGTCATTGCCATTTATGGCTCAACGTCCCCCGATTACACGCCGCCTTTAACCAGTAAAGTCGACATTGTGCATACAGATATTGAATGTCGCCCCTGCTTTCAACGCGAATGTCCACTTGGGCATTTGAAGTGTTTAAAGGATTTGGACCCTAGCCGCGTTATTTCTTTAATAAAAATGGATAAAGCGTCATGAGTGAAGGGAATACAACCGTTGCCGTTGCACTTATCGTTAAAAACGAAGCGCATAACATTGATCTATGTTTGCAGTCTGTATGCAATTGGGTGGATGAAATCGTTGTACTGGACGCGGGAAGCTCAGATAACACAACTGAAATAGCTAAACAGTATACGGATAAAGTCTACGTAGCTTCAGACTGGCGGGGGTTTGGAAAACAACGCCAGCGCGCTCAATCATATGTAGAAAGTGACTTTGTGTTTTGGCTAGACGCAGATGAAAGAGTCACACCTGAATTAAAGAAAAACATCTTAGGCGTTATCAATGACCACCAACCTAACTGTGTCTATTACATAAATAGGCTTTCTAACGCCTTTGGGAAAGAAATCAAGCACTCTGGTTGGCACCCAGATTGGATTTGCCGACTTTATAAAACATCAGAAACTCATTATTCTGACTCTCTCGTGCATGAACATGTTGTTGTTCCTAATACACATAAGAAAATTTATTTAAATGGTGTTCTACTGCATAACACGTTTAATTACCTCTATGAATATACCGCTAAAACCAACCAATATATAAAATTATGGAGCGATCAGCGCGAGGGCAAGAAGAGCTCAAGTGTCTCCAAAGCTTTAGGGCATGCTCTTTCATAAGAAAATTTATTTAAATGGTGTTCTACTGCATAACACGTTTAATTACCTCTATGAATATACCGCTAAAACCAACCAATATATAAAATTATGGAGCGATCAGCGCGAGGGCAAGAAGAGCTCAAGTGTCTCCAAAGCTTTAGGGCATGCTCTTT
>NZ_MUFH01000056.1:0-11639 GCF_001996115.1 Salinivibrio sp. MA427 | reverse complement strand
CCTAATAAGAGTGTGTGATTATCATGCACCAGCCAATCTCTGATTCAGCCGGTGCCCGAAGGCGCGTATTCTACTGACTTTCGTCTAAGGTAGCAATCTATCCACGCCGCTTTTTCCGTTAAACACGCGCAAATGGCAGCGTGTTTTTTAGCCTGCTTCCGGCTGGCGACTGGCCACCAAACGACGTGGCGCCACCAAGCCATCGGCGTCAATTTCACCAACACCAATAAAGTGACGTTCCTCGCCCGCGGTTARGCGAACAAAGCCACTGGTAGGTGCATTCGGCACCTGTACCGCTTGGCCTTGTAAGGCATAGCTGGCCATTACCGGCAACAAGTTGATTTCTCGCAAGTCTTGTACCGCGGTATCAAGTGGGAGTAACAAAGGATCCAGCAACTGCTTAGGTTGGATCTCTTGTTCTCTGGCTTCATTCAACAAGCTTTCGAGCTGCTCTAATGTCACCATCTGGCGCGTCGGATAGCCAGAAACACCCGTGCGACGCAGTGCGGTGACGTGGGCACCACAGCCTAGCATTTCCCCAAGATCATCGACGATGGTTCGAATGTAAGTGCCTTTAGAACAGTGGACTTCCATCTCAATCTCATCACCTTCAAAGCGCAACAATTCAATTTGATGAACATGAATCGTACGCGCTTCACGCGGTACTTCAATGCCTTGACGCGCATATTCATACAAAGGCTTACCTTGATATTTGAGCGCGGAGAACATCGATGGGATCTGCTGGGTTTCACCGCGGAACTTAGCAATACAGCGCTCCAGCAATCCTAAATTGACTTTTACATCGCGGGTTTCTACCACTTCACCATCGGCGTCTGAGGTATTGGTGCGCTGACCCAATTTTGCCACCACCCGATAACGTTTGTCGGCATCCAGCAAAAACTGAGAGAACTTGGTCGCTTCACCTAGGCAAATTGGCAACATGCCCGTTGCAAGCGGATCCAAGGCTCCAGTGTGTCCTGCTTTCTCGGCAAAAAAGATACGTTTTACTTTCTGCAGAGCATCATTAGAGGTTATGCCCGTGGGTTTATCGAGTAGGATAATCCCATCAACGGGGCGACCTCGACGACGTTGACGACGCGCCATCTTTTATTCCTCACCTTTGTCATCATCATCACGGCGCTCATTATCACTGCGCACCGCTTTGCTCACCAGGTTCGAGATACGAATACCTTCAGTCAGCGACTCATCAAATACAAAAGTCAGTTCCGGCGTGATACGTAAACGAATTGCCTTACCGACCAATGAGCGAATGTATCCGCTCGCTTCATTGAGTGCCTTTAGGCTCTCGGTTGGTGCTTGTTCGTCAACGGTTAAAAAGGTGACGAAGACTTTGGCGTAAGCAAGGTCACGCGAGATTTGGACGTCAGAGACGGTCACCATACCGATACGTGGATCTTTCACTTCACGCTGCAAGATCAGTGCAATTTCTTTTTGCAACTGATGGGCGACGCGGTCCGTCCGGCTAAAATCTTTACCCATTTTCTTTTCTCTCAACAAAATGGGGGTAAGCGCATGCGCCTCCCCCCACGGTGTATCCAAACGACCTGGCTGTTTTTAAACGCTTAATTAGTCAATTGAGCGCTGAATTTCAACCGTTTCAAAGACTTCGATTTGGTCACCAACGCGAACATCATTGTAGTTCTTCACGCCAATACCACACTCGTAGCCTTTCTTCACTTCGTTCACATCATCTTTAAAGCGACGCAGTGATTCCAGCTCCCCTTCGTAGATAACCACGTTATCACGCAGAACACGAATTGGGTTGTTACGCTTAATCAAGCCTTCAGACACCTGACACCCGGCAATTGCGCCCAGTTTTGGTGACTTAAAGACATCGCGAACTTCTGCCAAACCAATGATTTCTTGTTTGAACTCAGGCGCAAGCATACCGCTCATCGCTTGTTTCACTTCATCAATCATGGTGTAGATAACAGAATAGTAGCGAAGATCTAAGCTTTCATTCTCGATAGTCTTACGTGCGGTCGCATCGGCACGCACGTTAAAGCCACAAATGATCGCGTTCGATGCCGCTGCCAGTACCGCGTCGGTTTCAGTAATACCGCCCACGCCGGAACCAACAATCTTCACTTTGACTTCGTCAGTTGACAGTTTAACCAGTGAATCGGCAATTGCCTCAATCGAACCTTGTACATCGGCTTTCAGAACGATGTTGAGCTCAGAGACTTCACCTTCTTCCATGTTCGAGAACATGTTTTCCAGTTTGGCTTTTTGCTGACGCGCCAGTTTCACATCACGGAATTTACCTTGACGATAAAGTGCCACTTCACGGGCTTTCTTCTCGTCACGTACAACCGTAGCTTCATCACCGGCGGCAGGGACACCTGACAGACCTAAGATCTCAACCGGAATGGATGGACCAGCATGTTCGATGTCTTGGCCGTTCTCATCACGCATCGCACGAACACGACCGTATTCAAGGCCACAAAGTACAATATCGCCTTTATTCAAGGTACCTTCTTGAACCAAGACAGTCGCAACAGGACCACGGCCTTTATCCAGACGAGATTCAACCACAACGCCACGCGCCATGCCTTTCTCAACCGCTTTCAGCTCAAGGACTTCTGATTGCAACAAGATGGACTCGAGCAAGGTATCAATGTTTTCACCCTGTTTCGCAGAGACGTGAACAAAGATGTTCTCACCGCCCCACTCTTCTGGGATAACATCATACTGCGCGAGCTCATTCTTGACGCTGTCAGGGTTAGCACCTTCTTTGTCCATCTTGTTGACGGCAACAATCAAAGGTACACCCGCGGCTTTGGCGTGTTGAATCGCTTCTTTGGTTTGTGGCATCACACCATCATCGGCCGCAACCACCAACACAACGATATCCGTCGCACCCGCACCACGTGCACGCATCGCGGTAAACGCTGCGTGTCCTGGCGTATCCAGGAAGGTGATCATGCCGTTATCAGTTTGTACATGGTACGCACCGATATGCTGAGTAATACCGCCAGCTTCACCCGTTGCAACGTGTGCTTTACGGATGTAGTCGAGCAAGGATGTCTTACCGTGGTCAACGTGACCCATGATAGTAACAACCGGTGCACGCGGTGCCATAGGTGCATCGTTATCACGATCAGAGAGTACGGCCTCTTCCAGCTCATTCTCTCTGCGCAGGATAACTTTGTGACCCATTTCTTCCGCGACAAGCTGTGCGGTTTCTTGGTCAATCACCTGGTTAATGGTCGCCATTGCACCCATTTTCATCATGGTTTTAATGACTTCTGCACCTTTCACCGCCATTTTATTCGCGAGCTCAGCAACCGTAATGGTTTCACCGATCTCAACTTCGCGGTTTACTTTCTGGGCAGGTTTTTTAAAGCCATGCTGCATCGAAGACGGCTTAGCCATACGGCCTTTGCCTTTACCACCTTTGCCACGACGGCCTCGGGGGTTTTTGTCTTCTGTTGCAGTGGCTTTTTTCTTTTTCTTACGACGCGGCGCGGCCGTTTCTTCGCGGCGATCCGCTTCGTCTTCCGCTTCGCGGGCATATTCGGAGGTAACCGTATGGTGGTCAGCCGCCTCCATGGTACTTAGCGCTTTGTCTTGATCTGACCAGCGCTCTTGATTTGCTTCTGCCATTTTGCGTGCCTCTTCTAACTGCCGCTGACTTTCTTCTTCAGCTTTACGCTTGGCTTCCTCTTCCTGGCGACGCTTAAGTTCATCAGCTTCTTTCTTCGCTTGCGCATCAGCAGCACGAGTGGCAGCAGTATCCGCTGCGTCGTCTTCAGGCTGCTCAGATTTTGGTTGCGCTTGCGGCTTGGCTTCACGCTTAGCTTTTTCTTCAGCTTCGCGTTTGGCTTTCTCTTGTGCTTCACGCTTGGCTTTTTCTTCGGCCTCACGTTTCGCTTTCTCTTCTGCTTCGCGTTTTGCTTGCTCTTCCGCTTCTAGACGCGCTTTTTCTTCGGCTTCGCGTTGGGCTTGCTCTTCCGCTTCTTGCGCTGACTTTTGGTCTTCAAGCTCGCTACGCTTCACATAAGTGCGCTTTTTACGCACTTCAACTTGGACATCTTTGTTTTTTCCGCCAGCCCCTGACACGCTCAGTGTGCTACGTTTCTTGCGCTGAAGCGTCAGACGCGTCGGAGCATTGCCGTTGTCACCATGCTCACGCTTTAAATGCGTCAACAAAGCTTGTTTTTCATCTTGGCTTACCTGATCGTCCGCCGATTTTTGCATACCAGCTTCTTTAAACTGCTTCAGCAGACGATCAACCGGCGTATCAATTTCCTTCGCCAGTGTATGTACTGTAACCTCTGACATTCTGCTCCTCCTTTGCCGTCTTTACGCTTCGTCGCTGAACCAGCAGATATTACGCGCTGCCATAATAAGCTCGCCTGCACTGGTTTCGTCCAATCCATCAATATCTAACAGATCGTCAGTGCCTTGATCAGCAAGATCTTCCAGCGTCTTCACGCCTTTCGCGGCCAGTTTAAAGGCCATCTCACGAGAAAGGCTGTCTAATGCCAGCAGATCTTCGGCAGGTTCAGCGTCTCCCAGCGATTCTTCTTGTGCGAGCGCGATGGTGGTCAACGCTTCTTTCGCACGTGCGCGCAAAATGTCGACAGTATCTTCGTCTAAGCCGTCAATTTCGAGCATTTCGCTGGTTGGCACATAGGCCACTTCTTCAAGGGTGGTGAAACCTTCTTCCACCAAGGTTTGTGCAAAGTCTTCGTCAATATCGAGATATTTAACAAACAGCTCTAACGAAGCTTGTGCTTCTTCTTGGTGTTTTTTCTGGAGGTCTTCAACCGTCATCACGTTCAGTTCCCAACCGGTCAGTTGAGAGGCCAAACGCACGTTTTGTCCGTTACGCCCAATCGCTTGCGCTAGGTTATCAGCCTCGACGGCAATATCCATGGAGTGGGTATCTTCATCGACGATGATAGAGGCGACGTCTGCAGGCGCCATGGCATTGATCACAAATTGGGCAGGATTATCGTCCCAAAGCACGATATCAATACGCTCGCCACCCAGTTCAGTTGATACCGCTTGTACACGTGCACCACGCATCCCCACACACGCACCGACGGGATCGATACGTTTGTCGTTGGTTTTCACGGCAATTTTAGCGCGTGAAGCAGGATCGCGGGCAGCGCCCATCAGCTCAATCATCTCTTCGCCAATTTCTGGCACTTCGATGCGGAATAGCTCACTGAGCATTTCTGGCTTGGAGCGCGTCATGAACAATTGGAAGCCTCGCGCTTCTGGACGCACAGCATACAACAGACCACGTACTCGGTCGCCAGGACGGAAGTTTTCACGAGGGAGTTGATCATCACGTTGGATAACCGCTTCCGCGTTGTTTCCTAAGTCGACAATGATAACATCGCGATTGACTTTTTTGACCACACCGGTGACAAGCTCACCTTCGTTGTCCATGAACTGCTCAACCACTTGTGCACGCTCAGCTTCACGCACTTTTTGTACGATCACTTGCTTAGCGGTTTGGGTGGTAATGCGGTCGAAGACAACCGATTCAATTTGATCTTCTACAAACCCGCCTAGTTCGAGGGTTTCATCATCATATTGGGCCGCTTCCAACGTGATTTCACGCGTTGGCTGGGTGACTTCATCGACGACAAGCCAACGACGGAAGGTGTCGAATTCACCGGATTTGCGATCAATGGCGACACGCACATCGATTTCGGCCTCGTACTTCTTTTTGGTTGCCGTTGCCAGCGCGGTTTCCAGTGCTTCGAAAATACGCTCTCGTGGAACGGCTTTTTCGTTTGAGACCGCTTCGACAACAGCCAAGATTTCTTTATTCATCTACTAATGCCTCATTTACTCTTAAAATGAAGGAACCAGGTTTGCTTTGGCGATGTTACTCAAGGCAAACGCCTCATCTTGGCCGTCCACGCGAACCGTGATGGTATCGCCATCGACAGAAAGGATTTCGCCTTTCCACTTACGGCGGTTTTGCATAGCCATTTTCAGCACGATGTTCACTTCATGCCCGATGAATTGCTGATAGTGATCAGCGGTGAACAGTGGACGATCAACACCTGGAGATGACACCTCTAGGTTGTACGCCACTGTGATTGGGTCTTCCACATCCATTACCGCGCTCACTTGACGGCTCACATCGGCACAATCGTCCACCGTGATACCATTTTCATGGTCAATAAAGATACGCAGTGTTGAATGCTGGCCAGCTCGAACAAATTCAAGCCCAACCAACTCATAATCCAACGCCTCAACAGGCGCGGTTAAAAGTTCAGCCAGTTGTTTCTCTAATCCTGTCATTCCAAACCCCAGAAATAAAAAAAGGGCTTAAAAGCCCAGTTACTATCCGAATGGTCTTCTTCAGATAACAAAAAACCCCGAAAATCGGGGTTTAATGTAACTGGACCCTGATGCTATGCCATCAACATAAGTCGTTAGCATAGCCGTTATTGCTGGTGTCGGAATCATCGCAACAATAACGAGAGAGTAACTCTCTACACAAAGGCTTATTGGTCCGCTTCGTGCTGCCCCGAGGGCAAAAAGGCTAGCACGTGGCTAGCCCGGTCAGCGTGGCTTTGACAACAAACGCTGACGCGTTATTCAGTTTAGCCGTTATTTAAACAACAAACTTAAAATTGGTTGCGCGATGCGATTTTTATCGCTTCACCAACCTAAAATTGGTTGCGGGAGACGGATTTGAACCGCCGACCTTCGGGTTATGAGCCCGACGAGCTACCAAACTGCTCCATCCCGCGTCCGATTCGCGATAATTATATCGCTTTTTACAACAAAGGTGCAAGTGATTGCCCTTTGTGAACTTGGTGCCGAGAGCGGGACTTGAACCCGCACGCCTATAAAGGCACTACCCCCTCAAGATAGCGTGTCTACCAATTCCACCACCTCGGCTCAATTTTTACTGAGGGATCTCACTGTTATCAACAGGGATTTCATCCTCTTTTGGCGCAGCTTGCTGTTGTGTAGCAGGCTCGCTTAAATCTTCAAAACCGCTTTTTGCTTTAGTTTCATGCGCTGTCAAGTTACCGAGCACAAGACTCAGTGCGAAGAACGCGATTGCAAAACCGGTTGTCATTCGGGTTAAAAAATTTCCAGAGCCGCCAGAGCCAAACACGGTGTTTGATGCCCCAGCCCCGAATGAGGCTCCCATATCTGCGCCTTTACCTTGCTGAACCAGAACCAGGCCAATTACACCGATTGCGGCCAACAGATAAATCACAAGTAGCATTTCGTACATGGTTCCACCTATGCTCCAGGTTGTTGAGCCGGCAGTGTTACTTCTCAGCCAGCGCAGCCCCCTTTGTTGGGAGCGGGTGAATACTAGCGAAAGCGCGGTGATGAAACAAGAGAAATTTACAAAAAACCTTGATTTCGACGTCGTTTGCGCAATCTATGACCACCCGCCCTTTATTATTAACAGTTCGCCTTCACCGCCTCTGCGATTTCGAGTGCGTAGGCGTTCACGTTATCGGCATCCGGTCCTTCGACCATCACCCGAATCAAAGGCTCAGTGCCTGATTTGCGCAGCAACACGCGCCCCTGCTCACCCAGTTTATTTTCCACTGCGGCTTTGGCAGCCAGTACGGGCTCACTTTGGAGTGGGTCGACACTGCCACTAAAGCGCACGTTTTCTAGTACTTGTGGCAATAACGTCATGCCATCGCTTAACGCTTTTAAATCCATTCCCGTGGCGGCAACACTAGCCAGTACCTGCAATGCCGCCACAATGCCGTCTCCGGTGGTGACTTTATCCAAGACAATCACATGGCCTGAATTTTCCGCACCAATTCGCCAGCCTTTTTCTTGGAGTAGCTCCATCACATAGCGATCACCCACTTTGGCACGTGCGAATGGGATCCCGAGCGATTGTAATGCCAACTCCATGCCCATGTTGGTCATCAAAGTGCCAACCACGCCGCCTTTCAGCTCACCACGGCGTAAACTTTCGCGCGCGATGATGTAGGCAATTTGGTCGCCATCAATTTTATTGCCAAGATGATCAACCATGATCACACGATCACCGTCACCATCAAAGGCTACCCCAAGGTCTGCTTTTTCTTCCAACACGCGTTGCTGCAGCGCGCGTACATCGGTAGCCCCCACTTCATCATTGATATTGGTCCCGTTTGGCGCACAGCCAATGGTCAGCACGTCTGCCCCTAATTCACGAAAAACAGAGGGGGCAATGTGATACGTCGCACCATGGGCGCAATCAAGGATAATTTTTAAGCCACTCAGGCTTAACGCACTGGGGAAGGTGCCTTTACAGAATTCGATGTAACGTCCGGCCGCATCGTTGATGCGGCTTGCTTTGCCCAATTCGGCAGATTCGACACAAGTCAGTGTTTTTTCGAGTTCCGCTTCAATCGCAAGCTCAACATCATCGGGAAGTTTGGTGCCCTCGGAGGAGAAGAATTTAATGCCGTTGTCGTAATGCGGGTTATGTGAGGCAGAAATAACGATCCCTGCTTCAGCGCGAAACGTTTGAGTCAGATACGCAATCGCCGGCGTTGGCATAGGGCCAGTGAAGGCGGCTTCTAAGCCTGCTGCGGATAAGCCTGATTCGAGTGCAGACTCAAGCATGTAGCCCGATATTCGAGTATCTTTACCAATCAGCACTTTGCGGGTGCCTTGTTGCGACAAGACGCGCCCGGCGGCCCAACCTAGTTTGAGCATAAACTCTGGGGTGATCGGAAATTCGCCCACCTTACCGCGCACACCATCTGTGCCAAAGTATTTACGTTCTGCCATTGTTTTTATTCTCCTGGTGCTTCATTTTCTTGCATCGTCAACGCCACGACCTTGAGCGCATCGGCCGTCTCTTTAACATCGTGAACACGGATAATCTGTGCGCCTTTCACTGCCGCTAATGTGGCACAAGCGATGCTGCCACCTAGCACGTCGTGAGGTGTTTTATCTAGCGCTTTGTAAATCATAGATTTGCGCGACATCCCCGCCAAGATCGGCAAACCAAAGTGATGGAAATGATCTAATTGTGCGAGCAACTGATAGTTGTGTGCCAAGGTTTTACCAAACCCATAGCCCGGATCCAAAATGATATTTTGCCTGATAACACCAGCATCCAGGCAAGCATCTATTCGCTGGTTTAGAAATTGTATTACGTCTTGGATAACATCCGTGTAGTCGGGTGCCGCTTGCATGGTTCTAGGCTGGCCCTGCATGTGCATGATGCACACAGGTACCTGGAGATCGGCAGCGGCAGTCAATGCGCCAGGCTCTCTGAGCGCGCGAACATCATTAATCAGGTTCGCGCCAGCTTCGACAGCGGCGCGCATGACCGCAGCTTTGCTGGTATCAATCGAGATCCAACAATCCGATCGCTCGCGGATAGCTTTTATCACTGGCACAACACGATTAATTTCGTCTTGCTCTGCCACATCAGCGGCACCAGGACGGGTCGACTCGCCCCCAATATCGATAATCGTCGCGCCATCAGCCAGCATCTGTCGTGCCCGCTCAACGGCTTTGCTTTGTTGTTGAAACAATCCGCCATCAGAGAAGGAATCCGGCGTGACATTGAGGATCCCCATAACGACGGGGCTATCAAGRGACAGGGTTTTATTCTGGTGTGTTATTTCCATGCGTTTACTTCCAAGCACGATCAAAAAAACCCCGACGTATCGGGGTTTGTATTACTGTTGGTTTACGCTTCAGATTGGTTTTCTGAATCTAACGGCTTTTGTTTTTTATCATCTGATTGTTCATCAGATGCTTTCGTCGCTGATTCATCCGGTTTTTTGGGCGTGTCATCCGATGAAGACCCCCCGTCACCGCCTTCCCAACCTGCAGGCTCGCGAACATCACGACGGGCCATCAAGTCATCGATTTGTGCCGCATCGATGGTCTCGTATTTCATCAACGCATCTTTCATCGAATGCATGATATCGAGATTGTCTGCCAAGATTTGTTTTGCACGGTCGTAGTTACTGTCAATGATTTGACGGATTTCTCCATCAATCAAGCGCGCCGTTTCGTCCGAAATATGCTTGGTCTGTGCCATTGAACGGCCAAGGAAAACTTCGCCTTCCTCTTCCGCATAGAGCAATGGACCTAGTTTCTCTGAAAAGCCCCACTGCGTGACCATTTTACGAGCAATTTCTGTTGCGCGTTCAATGTCATTGGATGCCCCGGTCGAGACTTTGTCTTTTCCGTAAATCAGCTCTTCGGCTAAACGACCGCCATAAAGGCTTGAGATCATCGAGTTCAGGTGCTGACGCGACATGCTGATGCGGTCTTGCTCAGGCAGGTACATGGTCACACCCAAAGCGCGTCCACGTGGGATGATCGAGACTTTGTAGACAGGATCATGTTCCGGCACTAAACGTCCAACAATGGCATGGCCTGCTTCGTGATAGGCAGTCGACTCTTTGATTTCTTCTGACATCACCATCGAACGGCGCTCTGCACCCATCATGATTTTGTCTTTAGCCAGTTCAAACTCGACCATGGAGACCACACGCTTGTTACCGCGAGCCGAGAATAATGCCGCCTCGTTGACCAAGTTAGCTAAATCGGCCCCTGAGAACCCTGGGGTACCACGTGCAATAAGCGATGCATCGACATCATTGCCGAGGGGGACTTTGCGCATGTGCACTTTTAGAATATGCTCACGGCCGCGGACATCAGGCAAGCTCACCACGACTTGGCGGTCAAAACGCCCCGGACGTAATAAAGCAGGATCCAAGACATCAGGACGGTTCGTCGCGGCGATAACAATCACCCCTTCGTTCCCTTCAAAGCCGTCCATTTCGACCAGCATTTGGTTAAGGGTTTGTTCACGCTCATCGTGACCGCCGCCTAAGCCAGCGCCACGTTGACGACCCACCGCATCGATCTCATCGATAAAGATAATACACGGCGCCGCTTTCTTGGCTTGCTCAAACATATCACGGACACGTGATGCACCGACACCCACGAACATTTCGACGAAATCAGAGCCGGAAATGGTGAAGAAAGGCACTTTCGCTTCGCCTGCAATGGCCTTCGCCAGCAAGGTTTTACCCGTACCCGGAGGCCCCACCATCAATACACCGGTTGGAATTTTACCGCCCAGTTTTTGGAATCGGCTTGGATCACGCAGGTAATCCACCAGCTCTTTGACGTCTTCTTTTGCTTCGTCACAACCAGCGACATCGGTGAACGATGTTTTGACCTGCTCTTCGCTCATCATTTTGGCTTTTGATTTACCAAATGACATAGCGCCTTTGCCGCCCCCGCCTTGCATCTGACGCATGAAGAATATCCATACCCCGATAAGCAACAGCATAGGGAACCACGAGATAAAGATAGACGCCAACATGCTCGGCTCTTCTGGTGGTGTCCCTTTGACACTGACATTTTTGTTAAGCAAGTCATCTAACAACTTTGGATCGTTCATAACAGGCATGTAGGTGACATAATTCGAGCCGTCACGTCGAGTGACACCCAGCTCGCGATCGTCAAATTTTACTTCCTGTATTTGATCGTTGCCGATTTCGCGTACGAAAGAGGTATAGTCGACTTGACGACCGGCGCTGTCACCTGGTCCAAAACTTTGGAACACAGACATTAAGACAACGGCGATAACCAGCCACAGAATCAAGTTTTTTGCCATGTCACTCAAGGTGTTAGCC
>NZ_MUFH01000055.1:0-11665 GCF_001996115.1 Salinivibrio sp. MA427 | reverse complement strand
CTTATTACCTCCCCGTTTGTGTTTTCTTTGTCTTATCTTTTCTTTTTGTTTGCGTCGACCTATTGCTACTTTCGTTACCGCGAATATTGGTTAACACGTTTTCGACATAAAGATTTACAATGATTGACTCTAGTGCCGCTATCAAGCAAATAAATCATAGAGTTGGGGGGATGTGTGGATAAACTGGCGGATGACCTTCATCAAAAGCTATTTAACGAGGAAGACGCGCGGGCGTGTAAAGACATTGATGGCAGTGCGTGTCGCGAAGTACCGGGGAATTTTTTTCGTATTATCCTCAGCCAAGGGCTAACTAAAATCGGTGACGCGGTATCTAACCCGAAAATCGTATTACCAGCGTTGTTAACCGCTGTGGGTGCCCCCTTGGCCTTGGTTGGGCTGCTGGTGCCGATTCGAGAGGCGGGGTCGTTAGTGCCTCAGTTAGGTATTGCCGGTTATGTCCGCCAATTTGCGGTACGTAAGTGGGCATGGGTGGCCGGCTCTGTTATTCAAGGGGCTTGTATCCTGGCAATGGCCATCGCAGCGTTGCTTTTAACCGGTCAAGTGGCTGGCTGGAGCATTGTTGGCTTGCTGGTGATCTTTAGTTTGGCGCGAGGCCTTTGCTCGGTGGCATCGAAAGATGTTTTGGGTAAAACCATTCCTAAACCCCAGCGGGGACGCTTGAATGGCTGGTCGTCAAGCTTGGCGGGTGCGGTGACGATTGCTGCCGGTGTGGGTCTGTTTAGTGTCTCTGATCAGCAACATGTCTGGGTGTACTGTGCGCTACTAGCATTCGGTGCTGCGCTCTGGTGGGTGGCAGCGGCGCTCTACAGCCAGGTGGATGAATACGAAGGAGCCACTGAAGGCGGTGCCAATGCGCTGACGCATGCGCTTTCTAAACTACGCTTACTAGTGGATGATAGACGGCTGCGCCATTTTGTGATCACGCGCTCCCTGTTACTGTGTTCGGCCTTATCCGCGCCCTATTATGTGTTGTTAGCCAGTCAGCATAGCCAAGCGTTGGCGATCACCACCGCAAGTTTTGTCGCAATTAGCGGCGTTGCGAGCCTCATTTCTGCACCTTTTTGGGGACTTTTTGCCGATCATTCTAGCCGCCAAGTGATGATGATCGCCGCCGTGGTCACGGCGGTACTGGGGCTGGTGGTGGTCAGTATTAGTCAGTGGTACCCCACGCTTTTCTCATTGGCGTGGGTGTTGCCTGGCGTCTATTTTGTCCTGACCATTGCTCACGAGGGCGTGCGTCTTGGGCGTAAAACCTACATTGTGAATATGGCCGAAGGTAATCGGCGCACTGATTATGTTTCAGTCAGCAATACACTCATTGGTCTCGTTTTGTTATTGATGGGCGCGGCTACTGCGTGGCTTAGTCAATGGGGGATCATGGTCGTCATTTCGGTATTGTCCGTTTTTGGTTTACTCGGCGCATTAATGGCGCGCGCGCTGCCTGAAGTAGAACGCTAAGCCGACGGCGGAACAGAAAAGGAACAGAAAAAAGGCGCTGAATCCGTCAGCGCCTTTTTTGATTGGCTCTAATCCTTAGACTTTAAATTGGCTAATTAGGCGTTTGAGCTCGTCACCGGAGTGGTTCAAGTCTGATGCTGTGTGCGCAGAGTCATTGCTGGCACTGAGTAATTGGCTCACAATATCTCGGATAGAAATCAAATTGCGGTGGATATCCTCGGTGACTGTGGTTTGCTCCGCAGCCGCAGACGCAATATGGGTGGTCATGTCATTGATTTGGGTGATCGCATTGCTCACCGAATCAATGCCGCTGCCAATTTCGTTGGATGCCTCTGAGGTTTGCTGGCAGGTGTCATTGCTTTGTTTCATGCCCTCGACGGCCTGATTCACATAAGACTGCAGCTCGTCTAACATCTCTCGAATTTCGTGAGTGCTCTTTTGCGTGCGACTCGCGAGGGTTCTCACCTCATCGGCTACCACTGCGAAGCCTCGTCCTTGTTCACCGGCCCGTGCCGCTTCAATCGCCGCATTCAAGGCCAATAGATTGGTTTGTTCGGCAATATCGCCAATCACAGACAGCACGCCGGTGATTTTATGCGACTGCTCGTTGAGCGAATCAACGTTGTTACTCGATGTATTCATTTGCTCCACAAGTGTTTTCATGGAGTTAATGGAAAACTCGACTTTGTCTTGTGCCTGACGTGCATCACCGGTGGCGGCACTGGTGGCATCTGCAACTTGTGTGGCACTTTGAGAGACTTCTTGTGCGGCAGAACTCATTTCGGTCACCGCAGTCACTACTTGCTCGGTTTCGTTATCATGCGTTTGTAATTGGCTAGCAAACTGTGCGGCTTGGCTATCTATATCATTGGCAGATTGGCTTACTTTTTCCGTGACTTCGACGACGCTGCGGATAGTGGTTTGTAGCTTGTCAATAAAGCGGTTAAATGCATTGCCCAGCAAAGCTATTTCGTCGTGCCCTTTAACCTTTAAACGTTGGGTCAGGTCGCCATCACCGTCGGCAATATCATTGAGGTTGTCCAGCATGTCTTTCACCGGCGTCGACATTCGTTGGGCAACAAAAGCGACGGCAACGAAGGTGATGACCAGAATAATGATACCGGCGATGATCATCCTCGCGGTTTGTGCTGCTAATGCTTCCTCTGCGTTTTCACGGAAATCGGCAACGCGTGCCTCAATGTCGTCAATATACGCCCCTGTGCCCAACATCCATTGGCCGTTATTGACCATATCGGCATAGCCAATCTTTTCAATCAGTTCATCGGTGCCCGGCTTTTGATAGAGGTAGGTGAAGGTGCCATCGCCACTTTGCGCTGCTTCGAGTAGGCCCACAATAATTTTGTTGCCTTTGGGTCAGTAAGATTGATCAAGGAGCGGCCTTCTAGCTCTGGCTTTAAGGCATGGAATACGTTATTGCCTTGTTTATCGTAAATGTAAAAGTAGCCTGCCTTACCAAAGGTCACTTCACGAAGTGCGTCTTTGACATTTTGTGTGGCATCGCCGCTCGCTTGCTGAGCGTTTTTTACCACTGTTGCGGCAATTTCTGTGGCTTCGCGAAGTTGCATTTTTCGCTCATCAATCAGCTTGGTTCGAAAAGTGATAATGTTCTCTTCGACCAGCTCGCGCTCGTAATAGGTGGTAATAAACAGCGTGATGAGAATGGATAATACCAAAGGTACAATGGCAAGCACTAAAAGCTTCCCGCGCAGCATTAACTTCAACATACCAGATACCTTGTGTTATTTGTGATTTCGAGTTTGCTAAAGTATGGAAGACATTTTGCCCGTTTGCCGCGCAAAAAGCCCCTTTATTTAATGTGGATTGGCAAATGTCTTGTAATGCTTAATGGCTGTCTAACTTATTGCTCAAGCTTATTTTCACTAACCATATGAATTGAAAAAAATTTATACTATAAAAACCGTAAGGTAGAGCAAAGTCAGTGAAATCGAGGGAATGATGAAACTAAACGCAGACATGGGTGAGAGCTTTGGTGCGTGGACGATGGGAATGGATAGCGCGCTGATGCCATGGATTGATATGGCCAATATCGCGTGTGGCTTTCATGCCTCTGATCCTGATGTAATGGCGGCCACGGTCGCACTTGCAGTAAAGCACAATGTGAGTATTGGTGCTCATCCCGGCTACGCCGATAAGCAGGGCTTTGGCCGTCGTCATATTGATCATAGCCCAGCACAAATTAGTCACCTCGTTCGCTATCAAATCGGCGCATTACAAGGGATCTGTGCACGCTTTAATGCGAGCCTTGATTATGTGAAGCCCCATGGTGCGCTGTATAACACCATGATGGTGGATAATGATTGCTTTGAGGGGGTGTTGGCTGCGGTGGCTGATACGCTGCCCAATACGCCATTAATGGTACTGGCACTGCCTGATAACCGTCCGCATCGCCAGCTTGCTCAAAAAGCCGGTGTACCGCTGATTTTTGAGGCCTTTGCCGATAGAGCCTATCTAGCGTCAGGGCAATTAGCGCCGCGCGATCAACCGGGCGCTGTGTTAGATGACGCCGACGCGATGATTGCGCAGGTGTTGCAGCTATCTCAACATGGCACGGTGACAACCCTTGAGGGACAAACGCTCTCTCTGTCGCCGGATACGGTGTGTGTGCATGGAGATAACCCACAATCGGTCGAGGCGATAAAACAACTCAGAAAGGCCTTAACACCATGACACTCAAGGTTGAGCAGGTCAGTGAAACCACGGTAATGATCCGGTTGGGCAATAAGATCGATCTTGCCTTAGTCCCACAGTTATCTGCGCTGTGTGAGCGAATCCGCCAACACTTTGGCCGTGGTGTGGTTGAGTTAATTCCCGCCTACACCAGCGTTCTGGTGGAAGTGAATATTCGCTTACTGTCGCCAGAGACATTGAAAACGTGGGCGATGAACCAAGTCGACTCACTACGAAACACCCGTGACGCTGGTGGTGGAAAACAGGTGACGTTGCCGGTGTATTATCATCCCTCGGTTGGGCCCGATCTGGCTGCGGTCGCCGAGTTTGCTGGCGTGAGTGAGCAAGAGGTGATTGCGCGACACAGCCAACAAACTTACACCGTCTGTGCGATTGGTTTCGCGCCCGGCTTTGCCTTTCTTGCGTCGGTGGATGAGACAATAGCCATGCCCCGTCATACCACGCCTCGTCATCAGATCCCCGCCGGCAGTGTGGGCATTGCACAACAGCAAACCGCGGTGTATCCGGCTGCGTCTCCTGCTGGTTGGCAAATTATTGGCAATTGTCCCAAGGTACTATTCAATCCCCGTCAATCGCCCATGATGCCGTTTGATGTAGGTGACACCGTCTGTTTTGAGCCAATGTCAGAGTCTGATTACCGCGCGGCAGGAGGTCAATGGTGGCAGGATTAACGGTGATCGACCCCGGGGTATTGAGCTTGGTGCAAGACACAGGGCGTTATGGGGTGGGCCAGCTTGGCTTAAGCCAAGGCGGGCCGGTCGATTGCCACGCATTTGCTTGGGCGAATTATTTACTCGATAACCCCGCGAATACACCGGTTGTCGAGATAACCATGGGTCAAGCACGTTTTCGTGCTGACCACGCGATGTCGATTGCCATCACCGGCGCAGACATGCAACCTTGTATCAATGGTCAGCGCATCGGAATGTGGCAGACGTTGACGCTAAATGCAGGTGATGAATTGCGTTTACGCTACGCGCGCCGTGGCTTGCGGGCCTATCTCGCGGTGCGTGGCGGGTGGACGGTCGATTGCGCATTTGGCAGTGCCGCGACGGTGATGCGCAATCAACTCGGCGGCCTGCATTCCGGATTAGGTGAACAGACGGGAGGCATGGCGCTCACCAAAGGAGATGTGTTGCCTTGTCGACCGCATGCGCTGTTGCCGAGGGTGCGCGGTGTACCAACACGTTTTATTCCTGACTACAATGCTCTGACTCCACTGGCGCTTGTGCCGGGGTATCAGTTTGATAGCTTCAGCGCCGAGGCGCTAAAGGCATTTTTTGATGGCGAATACACGGTCGATCAGCACAGTGATCGTATGGGTGTGCGGCTCAATGGACCGAGCGTCGTAAGCAAGCAACCGGGTATTGTCTCCGAAGGCATTGCGCTCGGCGCCGTGCAAGTGCCCCCTGACGGTCAGCCAATTGTACTACTTAACGACCGGCAAACACTCGGTGGTTATCCTAAGCTTGGCTGTTTAACCCGTGCCAGCTTAAGCATGTTGGCGCAAACGCGACCCGGCCAGACCGTGCGTTTTTATCCGGCGCGGCTGGCGGAGGCATCGGCGCAATGGCAGGCGTTTGTGCAGTTTTTTGACTGGATCTAACTTGCAGAAAAATGGATAGATGAGCCTCTGGAAGACAGAGGCTCGTGAAGGGGAGTTAAGCGCAAACAACGGACTAGCGGAAACGGCTAATTTGCTCGAGGGCTTTTTCCATTTGCGCAAAGTCAGGTGACGCGTTTTCTATCGGTCGGTTGGTGTTATCCATGTATTGATATTGCCCCCCCGCACCCACTTCTAAAATGGTGTCGTCGGTGACTAACGCATAGCCGCTGTAGTTTGACGATAACACCCAATCTTGCCCGGGGTTGGGTGCAAGTAAGTCATGACCAATCGCGTAGCTGGCCGGATCGGACGTTACGCCCAAATAATGCTTCATCAGGGTGGGCGCAACATCTTGGTGGCTGGTTAGCTGCTTGCCGGTATCGATCTGTTTTGCATCGATGCCGGGGCCGACCATCGCGAAAGGCACATGAATTTGTGGGTCAGTAAAGTTACTGTTATGTCCCCAAAAATTCAGTTGATTGTCATTCATTTCTTGGCCGTGATCGCCAGTGAGCACAATCAAGGTATTATCGAATTCTCCGCTTTGTTTTAGCTCCTCAATGACCTTGGCCACCAAGCTATCAACGTAGCGCACGCTGGTCTTGTAGCGATTGAAAAACGGTGTCGGATCGGTCTCGTTATTTAGTTTGAGATAGTTAATTTCGTCCAACATCGGTTGATACTTGGGGGTAAAGTCCGCAGGAAAATCATAGCCATGTGGCGCATCGTAAAACAAAAATGAGAAGGTAGGACGATTGGACTCACGCTGCTGATGCCAACGGATCCAATCTTGGGTCAGATCTGCGTCTAGCTCGGCGGGAGAATCGCCCTCAGAACCGTTACGTAAATCGGACACCTTGGCAAACACGGTTTGGTTAAATTCCGGCTTTTCCAATTGCGCGGCGGTAAAAATACCCAGTTGATAATCGAGTGCCTGCAGACGATCCATCAATACCGGTGACTGCTGATTGGCAAGAAAGCTGTGCCAATAGGTGCCGGGCATGCCATAAAACAGACCAAAAATGCCGGTACGGGTGGCGTTCCCCGTCGCAAGGTGATGTGAATAGGTACGGCCATTTTGTGCCAACGCCCAAAGGTTAGGGGTGTTGTCAGCATTGAAGGTATCCGCACGCCATGAGTCAACCACCAAAAACATGATATTCAGCGGCTGCGCAACCTCAGTCGTACTTAGCGGCGAAAGGGGATAGTTAAGGTCGGCTTCGCGATCCACATCCATCGCCTTTTGGCGCGCTAGAGCTTGTTCATCAATCCAGCCGTTTTTACGCATCATACTGTTAGCGGTGGCCGGATAAAAAAGCGGCAAATAACGTTTCACCGTTGTCACGGGCTGATACGCATAGGCTGCGGCCCAAATATGAATCCCGTGGGTGGCGAGCAAGGTAAGAAACGTGAGCAGCGCAAATTTTTTGCCGACCTTGTGCTGGAAGGAAAAGCGTGTCCGTGACAGCACAGTCAGTAGCGCCCATTGCGCGGCGACGCAGGCAAGCACGCCACCTACTACCATCAGCCAAGTAATCAAAGGGAAGCTGACAATCTGTCCGGCGAGGATCAGATCCAGCACCATGGCATTGATATGGAATCGGTATTGGGCAAAGACGATGGTATCAATGAAAAGGGTGATCACACCCACTGAGGCTATCAAGGCAAGTAACGGCTGACGCACCTTGGTTGGCAGCAGTAACAGCGGGAGTGTCACCAAGCCAACAATAGCGGCAAGTAAGGCCATCTGGCTAAAGGTACTGACCACGATAAAGGTGATACCTARTGGCTCAGTGGGAAAACTAGGCAGAAACGCAAAGTAGCGGCTGGCTATTGCCATCAATACAAGGGCGTTAATGGCAATAAACCAGCTATGGGTTTGAAGTCGCGATTTAAAAGACATGGTTTCTTATCACAGTTGAGTTAATCAATTGGCAACGTAACGGGCGCGTTGCCAGGTTGTATGACGACGTGTTTTATCGAATAAGTGGGATACCATAGTGATGCCATAAAGTGGTAAGCCAGACCACACCTGCTAAAAGCAAACTGACAAACACCGCCGCAGAGCCGATGTCCTTGGCTCTGCCACTGAGTTCATGGCGCTCTACCCCGACTCTGTCGACTACGGCTTCAATGGCGGAGTTAAGTAGTTCGACGATAATCACTAACACAATGACGCTGAACATCATCAAGGATTCCGTCAGCGGTAATTGTAGCCAGAGCAATACGACTAGCGCCGCAGCCAATAATACGACTTCTTGACGGATCGCGGCTTCATGGTGATATGCCGCTTTTAATCCAGCCCAAGAATAGCCAGTGGCTTTAATGATACGTATCAGTCCTCGCGGCTTTTCTGAGGGGGATGTATTAGCGCCCATAAATACATTCTCGTAACAATTTGATCGATAGGCTGGCATTTTACATTTAACCGAGCCAACTGCATAATCGGCGCGATAACTTAATTGGAATTTGTTATGTCTCTGTTTACTCACGCCCCACGCTCCCTGTGTTTTTTACGCCTGTCTGCGATTGGCGATGTTTGTCATGCGGTCGCGGTGATTCAAGCCGTGCAGCGCCATTGGCCGCAGACGCAGATCACTTGGGTGGTTGGTAAAGTCGAAGCACAGCTTTTAGCCGGGCTTGATGGGGTGGAGCTGGTGGTGTTTGATAAAAAAGCGGGATTGGCAGGCATGCGTCACGTCTGGCGGCAGCTGAAAGGACGCCGGTTTGATGCGTTAGTGCATATGCAGCTTGCTTTACGCGCGAGCTTATTGACTGTGGGGATCGGTGCGCGCCATCGTGTGGGATTTCACCGCCACCGAGCGAAAGAGGGACAGTGGCTGTTTACCAATAAACGGATACCCGACACCCAATCTTGCCATGTGTTAGATAGCTTTTTCGCCTTCACTCAATATTTGGGTGTGCCGGTTATGCCGCCGCAGTGGCAACTACCACTTTCTGAAGACGATCATGCCTTTGCCAACGCGCAACTGGGTGACAAGCCCACTGTCGTGATCAGTCCTGCCGCGAGTAAAGATGAGCGTAACTGGCTGCCAGAGCGCTACGCCCAATTTGCCGACTACGCGGTCGGTAAAGGGTATCAGGTGGTACTCTGTGGTTCACCGGCGGCGCGTGAAAAAACGCTGGCCGCCCGCATTATTGCCGCTGCTAACGCGCCACTGGTTAATTTAGTGGGACAAACAAGCCTTAAGCAATTAGCCGCGGTGCTCGCACGTGCCGATGCGGTGCTAGCCCCCGATTCCGGCCCCGCGCACATGGCAACCACGCAAGGCACGCCCGTCTTAGGTCTTTACGGCCATAGCAACCCGAAGCGGACCGGCCCTTATAACAATCTCGCGGATGTGGTCAGTGTTTATGAAACCTTTGCTGAACAGCAACATGGCAAGCCCGTTGAACAGCTAGCATGGAGCACGAGGGTGAAAGGCGATCACGTGATGGCTGCCATTGATGCACAGCAGGTGATCGACGCATTTGAAACCATGATGGCGAAGCAATAAAAAAAGGCCCCGTAGGGCCTTTTGTGTATCAATGCCAGTATTAGCTGGCGAGCTGGCGGAGCACGTAGTGAAGAATGCCGCCATGGCGGTAGTAATCCCACTCAACCGCGGTATCGATGCGGACATTGACGTTAAACTCAATGGTTTTATCATCCCGCACGGCACGCACTTTGAGGGTGGACGGTTCGCCGCTAACCTCGTCAAAGTCGAATGCTTCCGTACCATTTAAGCCAAGCGATTCGACGGAGTCACCGTCTTTAAACTGCAACGGAAGCACACCAAAGCCAACCAAGTTAGAACGGTGAATACGTTCAAAACTTTCAGCAATGACGGCTTTAATGCCTAATAGGTTAGTGCCTTTTGCAGCCCAGTCACGACTTGATCCCGTGCCGTACTCTTTACCCGCAAGCACCACAAGTGGTGTCCCCTCGGCTTGATAGCGCTGAGCCGCTTCATAGATACTCATTTGCTCATTGGTGGGCAAATAGGTAGTCATACCGCCTTCGGTGCCCGGCGCCATTTGGTTTTTTAAACGTACGTTGGCAAAGGTACCGCGCACCATGACTTCGTGGTTACCGCGGCGCGAGCCATAACTGTTGAAATCTTTCGGCTCTACACCTTTAGATTTCAAGTATTCGCCCGCGGGGCTATCTGGCTTAATTGCGCCGGCGGGTGAGATATGGTCAGTAGTAATAGAGTCACCTACTTTGACCACACAGCGCGCCCCCTTGATAGGTTTTATCTCAGGAAGTGCCATGGTCATGCCGTCAAAGTACGTTGGCTTTTTAACGTAGGTTGAATCGGGCCATGAATAGATCTCATCTTGTGGCACTGGTAATTGTTGCCATGCCTCGGTCCCTGCAAACACATCTGCGTATTTGTTTTTATAAAGCCCGTCGGTCATTGCTGCTTGAATGGTGTCTGCCACTTCTTTTGGCGTTGGCCATATATCATTAAGATAGACGGGCTTGCCTTGTTGATCGTTTCCTAGCGGCTCTTTGAGAACATCAATATTCATATTGCCCGCCAGTGCGTAGGCAACGACTAGTGGTGGTGAGGCTAGATAGTTAGCTTTCACATCTTGATGAATACGGCCTTCGAAATTCCGGTTGCCCGATAGCACGCTAGTGGCTAATAAATCCGCGGAACGAATGGCTTCTGCAATTGGCTCAGGCAATGGTCCTGAGTTACCAATACAGGTGGTACAGCCAAAGCCAACGATATTAAAGCCAAGCGCTGCAAGCGGCTCGAGCAGCCCGACGTTTTCTAAATAAGCCGGCACTACTTGTGAGCCCGGGGCGAATGATGTCTTAACCCAAGGCTTAGTATTTAAGCCTAAATCTCGCGCTTTTTGTGCCACTAATCCGGCTGCCACCAGTACGGCAGGATTCGAGGTATTGGTGCAAGAGGTGATCGCAGCAATCACAACCGCGCCGTGCTCAAGGTTGAATGTTTCTCCTTTGTATTCGACCGCCACTTTGCCCTGTTCGCGTAGGCTTGGGTTGTCCACGGCTGTTTGCCCGCCTTCGCTGGCAAAGCTTGCAATCACATTATTCGCCGCTGCTTGCTCTTTTTCTAACAGCTGATCAAACTGACTTTTTGCCTCAGTTAAGGCGATGCGATCTTGTGGCCGTTTCGGACCGGCAAGACTTGGCACCACATCGCCAAGGTCAAGTTGCAAGGTATCGCTGTAATCTGCCACCGGTGCATCATCATCGCGCCACAAGCCCTGTGCTTTGGCATAGGTTTCGACCAAGGTAATTTGATCCTCGGTACGGCCTGTCAGGCGCATATAACTGAGCGTTTCTTCATCAATCGGGAAAATGCCGCATGTTGCGCCATACTCTGGTGCCATATTGGCAATGGTCGCGCGATCAGCCAACGGCAGTTTCGCGAGGCCAGGACCGTAAAATTCAACAAACTTACCCACCACACCACGTTCACGCAGCATTTGGGTGACGGTGAGTACTAGGTCAGTGGCAGTAGCTGACGCGGGCAATTCGCCTTTTAGCTCAAAGCCGACCACTTCAGGGATCAACATAGTAATAGGCTGCCCAAGCATTGCGGCTTCGGCCTCAATACCGCCAACCCCCCAGCCAAGCACACCGAGCCCGTTAATCATGGTGGTGTGAATCTGTACCAACCAGTGTGTCTGGCATGGCTAACTTGTTGCCACCTTTTTCTTCGACGAGTACGCCGGGAGCGAGATATTCGAGATTGACTTGGTGCACGATTCCAGTACCTGGAGGCACGGCACGGAAGTTAGAGAATGCTTGTTGGCCCCAACGTAAAAATTGGTAACGCTCCCCGTTACGCTGGAACTCAATCTCGG
>NZ_MUFH01000513.1:0-2237 GCF_001996115.1 Salinivibrio sp. MA427 | reverse complement strand
GTTTAGTGGAAAAAGCACCTTTGTGAATGTCAGCAAAGACTGCACATCAGCGAACACCGACACTTTATCCATGCTTGCCACGGGTACCCAGCCCAATGATATTTGCCTGCTTCTGATTGAGGGAGCAGATGCCGAGCTAATGTGCTTAGTGCTCGCTGAATACGTCAGTAAGCACTGGCATTTACTCAGCACCTCTGCCTTTACTGCTGCCGCAAACAATCCGTTAGCTCCGCCATCGCGCTTCGCGCATCCAAATCTGCGCGTTGAAGGATTACACACCCAAGCGACACAGTGTGAATCGCTGTTTAGGGAGATCGTTGAATGCGTCGCGGATACCGACGCGGCAGTGCAAGCTTATGCGGCTTTTATGGCGCGAGAAGCGCATTCATCCACCTACCTTGGCGATCAGGTTGCACTCCCTCATATTATTGATAGCAGCGTCCCTCATCCCGCCATCATAGTGACTCGCTGCCACCCTGCGATGACCTGGTTGAATCAAGAATCGGTTTCACTATGTATTGCGATCGCGATCCCCTGCGACATCGAGCGTACGACACTACGCGCCATCAGCCGCCTGTCTCGCCGTTTGTCTTCATCCGCATTTCGGCGCTGGCTAACACACTGTGATGACATTCCTACCCAAATTGCGATGCTAGATGCCGCGTTAGATCAGGCTTGATGACTGAGCCGTCGATATTCAGAAGGGGTCTTGCCCNGTCTTGCCCGTTCTCGCTTTAAACACGCGGCAGAAATAGTTCACGTCATTGAACCCACAACGACAGGCAATATCGACTAATCGGAACTCATAACGCATCAACATAAATTTGGCTCGGTCAATGCGCACCCACACAATGTAATCTGCCAGTGTCATATGGCCATATTGTTTAAATAAACGTGACAGGTGGCTCGGGCTGATGTGGAAATGCGCGGCAATATCCGCACGCGAAAGGGCTTGCTGGTAATGCTCTTGAATGTAAATACAGATCCCCTGGTAGAGATCTTCCCCGCGAGAGTGGGCATTGAATATTGGTTTATCAACTAATTGATGGGTGTAGGCTAACAACGCCTTAATCAAATACCCATCGGTTAGGTGCTTGTTTGGCTCTTTCGCAAGCGCGTTTAGCGCTTCTAGAATGTTATCCACCGCAAAGCCTGCACGCATCGGCACGGAGAACTTCTGCACACCGTAAAATCCGGCCACGTTAGCGCGTTTATTCACAAGGCTAAACCCCAACTGCCGGCGGCCATACAGCAAACTCAGCACCGAGCATGAATGTTGCCAATCGGGTTTATTCCAGCAGTTTGGCGCGATATAAAGCGCCTCGCCACCGACCAACGTGTGTGTTTTTACGCCCTCAGGCGTCGAGACAATATTGGTATATTGACCAGACACCACAATTTCTAAGCGTGNCTCAGGCACTTGCCAATCATTGGCAAAGATCACCCGACCAAACTGCTCGTCAGGTGACTTCAGTAGTTCAAGCAAATGAGAAAAGCTGGTAGGTGTCGAGGCTTTCATTATCATCCCTATCCGATCGTTTTCGGGCTCGCTGTCCAAAACGGCAAATGACCGCAAACGGCGTCAGTACGACGCATCAGCAACACCGCCATTATACCCATACGATCTGCCATTGCCGCTAATGAGCGAGATCACATTAAAAATGGTTGGGCACAATCATCCAGTAAATGCTATTTCTCTGCACTATTTTCCAGCCGCATACGGGCGCAAACTGATCACCATGTTCACACGAATCGGCAGGAGCCCATCATGATATCTGAACTGATCAACGAGCGCTTGATACGTCTCAACCTCGACGCCACCAGCAAGCAAGCTGTATTTAATGAACTGAGCCAAGCATTGGTCGATAATGACCGTGTTAGTGATAAAGCCGCATTTATTGCGGATGTGAATGCGCGCGAAGCCCTAGGTAATACAGGCTTTGAAGCGGGCATCGCACTTCCTCATGCAAAAAGTGACGCCGTTACCAAACCCGGTGTGGTCATCGGTATTAGCCGAGACGGCATCGATTACGGTGCAGAAGATGGCGAGCGGTCTCATATCTTTTTTATGATTGCCTCTCCCACTAACGGTGGCGACCATCATATTGAAGTGCTGGCTTCCCTTTCTTCCAAACTTATTGAGCCAGGATTCACGCAAGCGCTGCTTGCAGCCAACACGCCCAGTGAGGTCATGACCCTGCTGACTCAGCCCAGCAAAGAAAGCAATAATACCGGAC
>NZ_MUFH01000512.1:0-1393 GCF_001996115.1 Salinivibrio sp. MA427 | reverse complement strand
GCCAAAGGGCTGATGACCAAGCCGAAAGTGCTGATTTTGGATGAGCCGACGCGTGGTGTCGATGTTGGCGCTAAAAAAGAAATTTACCAGTTAATTAATCAATTTAAAGCTGAGGGCATGAGCATCATCTTGGTGTCGTCAGAAATGCCCGAAGTACTTGGCATGAGTGACCGCATCTTAGTGATGCACGAAGGCCGCGTATGCGGTGAATTTGATGCCAAGGACGCTAACCAAGAAATTCTGCTTGCCTGTGCGGTAGGCAAAGATGCCAATGAGGATGCAGCATGAGCTCAAATGCAATCAATAAGTCCCAGCCGTCAGAGGATGGACGCAAACCTATGTTCAGCAAAGCCTGGTTAATTGAGCAAAAATCACTGATCGCCTTGTTGGCACTGATCGTGGTRATGTCATTTTTAAACAGCAACTTTTTCATGGTCGATAACCTGCTCAATATCCTGCGCCAAACCTCGGTGAACGCGATTATCGCGGTGGGGATGACGCTGGTGATTTTAACCGCGGGTATCGACTTGAGTGTTGGCTCGGTGCTGGCATNCTGTTGATCGCAGTGCCCACCGCCTTGTTTGCAGGCGCGGCAATTGGTGCCATGACTGGTGTGGTGGTGGCCAAAGGCAAGGTACAGGCRTTTATTGCCACCTTGGTCGCAATGACGCTCTATCGTGGCGTGACCATGGTGTATACCGATGGTCGCCCCATTTCCGCGGGCTTTACTGAAACGGCCGACGCCTTTGCATGGTTTGGGACCGGTTATTTATTGGGTATTCCCGTGCCCGTGTGGCTGATGGCCATCGTCTTTATCGGTGCCTGGTACTTGCTTAATCATACCCGCTTTGGCCGTTATATCTACGCACTCGGTGGCAACGAGTCAGCGGCGCGTCTGTCTGGCATCAATGTCGATCGGATTAAAATTGGTGTTTACAGCCTTTGCGGCATGCTTGCCGCGCTGGCGGGGATCATCGTTACCTCACGTCTGTCCTCCGGCCAACCGACTGCTGGCACTGGCTATGAGCTTGACGCGATTGCGGCGGTGGTACTGGGCGGCACCAGTTTGATGGGCGGCAAAGGTAAGATCATGGGCACGCTGATTGGTGCGCTGATTATCGGCTTTTTGAACAACGCCCTTAACCTGCTGGACGTGTCGTCTTACTACCAAATGATTGCCAAAGCCGTGGTGATTTTGCTCGCCGTGCTGGTGGATAACAAAAACAAATAGCTTGTTGGGACAGGCACTTTAGCTTGTCGGCACGAACTTGTCGGGACAGGCACTTTAAGTTGGCATTCGGGAATGGGAATACGGAGCGCTTCGCTTACGGAATACAGGAAAGAGCCGAGACGCTTCTCTTCTAGAAACTAGAAACTAGAGACTAGATAGAGC
>NZ_MUFH01000054.1:0-11784 GCF_001996115.1 Salinivibrio sp. MA427 | reverse complement strand
GTCGGTAGAGCAGGGGATTTTCAATCCCCTGCTCTACCRACTGAGCTATCCGGGCTAACGGGGCGCTATTAAACGGATTTTCGGTCTCACCGTCAACTGTTTTTTTGAAAAAAGTCCGGATATCGCATTGTTTGGATAAAAAGACAGCGAAGTGCGATAAAAACACGCAAAAATTCGACCCTTATCGCGGTTTACTGGGGAAGTTGCGCGAAGCCTTTTTGATAGCGTGTGACCTTTTGTAAGTAGCGTCTTGACTCCGAAGAGGGGTGGCGATGGGTTAGCGCCCAGTAGACTTGGTTAGGTTTTAAACGGTTCAGGTCTTGCATTGCACGCTCGCGGTTATTATCAAAGGTCAGTAGCACATTACCGGTGCCGCCGTTATAAGCGGAAATCATACTGTAGTGTAAAGAAAGTGGGTCTCGCACCGCTTTGAGATAGCGATTTTTGAGAATATAGAAATAGGCGGTTCCCATATCAATGTTCTTTTCTGGATCAAAAAGGTACTCAGGTGTGGGCTGGCCACGACGTTTTTTTACCAGTTTGAATACATCGCGTCCCGCCGTTTTCGGGACCACTTGCATCAATCCATAGGCGTTGGCCCAGCTCACAGCATACGGGTTAAAGCTACTCTCGGTTTTAATAATGGCATAAATCAGCTTTTCAGAGATGCCGTAACGTTCAGAGACACGACGGACAATATCCGCATATTGATAGCTGCGTTGTGCGGCGTGATCCGTCACCATAGGAATAGTGACAAAATACATGTTTTGAAAACGGACCTGTTTTTTCTTTAGCCGCCGGTCAATAAGATAGTCAGCAAAGCGATTGGCGCGCCATTGCCAGGTGATGGCTTTACCTTCGTGATCAACCACTTGCCCTTCGAGAAATGGGCGTCCCGTCAGCGGAACTTTTGCTGCAGAGTAAAGATCCACAGAAGCAGGATCGCGCGGGGTTAATAGGGTGGTGACAATGGCTTGTCTGAGGTGATCTTTCGGATCGTCAGTTGCGACGGTTTCCACTTGGATCACACCGCGTTCAAAGTCGATTCGTGCGCGACTTTTGTAATTATCCGTGTATTTGACGTAGTCACGTTTTCCGGAAACAAAGACTTGATCTTCGCCCCAGCGGACTTCGATTTTGCCAGTAAATTGGCTGATAAGCTGATTCAGGGCGTCGAGATCTTTTTCGAATTGCCCTGGAATAGGCGCTAGATTTTTCGCAAACCGGTTAGTCGTTTGGTAATCCACGCCCACATATTTTTCGACGCTCTCTCGGCTGCAGCCGGAGAGCAACGCGCCATAACAGCACACTAACAAACAGAGTATTCGCGTCATTTTTGATTGTATTAGGATAAAAAAACACCCGCATTGAGCGTAACACAATACGGGTGCGTTGCTGTGGTCAAGCCGCCTAGCTGTGGGCGACACCACGGAATTTACGCTTCGGGTGGCACATAGCCATCGATTTGCACGTCTTTTCCTTCAAACAAAAAGTTGACCATTTCTTGTTCAATGATCTTACGATGTTCAGGATCCATCATATTGAGCTTCTTTTCATTGATAAGCATGGTTTGCTTCTTTTGCCATTCCGCCCAGGCTTCTTTGCAAATATTGTCATAAATGCGTTTGCCCAACTCTCCCGGGTAGAGTTGAAAATCGAGTCCATCGGCTTCTTTTTGGAGACGTTGGCAAAATACGGTACGGCTCATAATCTAGGCTCCTTGTCATCGCCGGTTAGAGATTGTTGGCGCTCATGTTCAAGCAAGGTTAACAGCTTTTTCACTGGGGCCGCTAATCCTACTTTTGCAGGTTGTGATAAGTTATACCAAAGCCCTTGGTTGGCTTCCATGATGATTTGCGGTCGCTCAACCACCGAGACTTTAATCGGTACAATATCTAAGTGAAAGTGACTGAAGGTATGTCTAAACGCGGTTAAGACCTCAGTTTTGACCGGTTTGATATTATGTAGCTTATCGGCAATATCGGCCTCGAGCGTGTGCTCAGCCGCTTCAGGCAAGCACCATAACCCGCCCCAAAGGCCGCTTGGTGGTCGTTGCTCTAACCAGATTTCATCTTGATGCTGGATCAGCAAAAAACTGGTTTGTTTGACCGGTAAGGTTTTTTTCGGTTTTTTGCCAGGAAAATCCATTTGCCGACCTTGTGCACGTGCCTCGCAGCGGTCGGCAACAGGGCAAAGATCACATTTAGGCTTGCTTCGCGTACAAACCATCGCGCCCATATCCATCATCGCTTGATTGTACTTGTCGGTATCTGTGGTGGGCGTGAGTGTTTCGGCAATCTCCCATAACTTGTTTTCTACCGGCTTTTTACCCGGCCAACCTTCGACGGCAAAACAGCGCGCTAAGGTGCGTTTGACGTTGCCGTCTAAAATGGGGTGCGGTTGACTGAGCGACAAAGAAAGCACGGCGCCGGCGGTTGAGCGGCCGACACCTGGGAGCGCCATGACCTCATCGAGCGTGGTAGGAAATACGCCATCATGGTGGTTGGCAATCACTTGTGCCGCTTTGTGAAGGTTGCGGGCACGGGCGTAATATCCTAACCCCGTCCATAAATGAAGAACTTCATCCTGATCGGCATTCGCTAAGTCGATAACGGTCGGAAACCGTGCCATAAACCGTTCAAAATAAGGGATTACTGTGCTTACTTGGGTCTGTTGCAGCATAATTTCACTGAGCCAGACTTTATATGGCGTTTTGTTTTGCTGCCAAGGTAAGGTTTTACGGCCATATTGCTCATACCAGTTTAAGATGGCATCGGAAAATGATTGACTCACTGTGTTCTCTCTTATTGTTTTGCTCACACGTGCACAAAGGCAGGCCACAGGGTACACTAACGGCAGGGCGTACTAATAGGATCAGCGCGTCCACCTTGCGCTATCGCAAAAACTTTGCATAATGCGCAGTCCGTTTAGATTTCCAACAATCGATGGTGACGGCTACCGGCATCATTACTACTGCATCACAGGCACCCAATCATGACTGAAGTCACTAAAACCGAACTCACCGAGGATGGCAAAGTTATTCGTAAAGTACGCAGTTTTGTGCGTCGCGAAGGCCGTTTAACGAAAGGGCAAGAGCAAGCGCTAAACGAATCCTGGCCTACCATGGGGATTGACTTTGACGCCACTGAGCTTGATTGGCAGCAGGTGTTTGGTAATGATAATCCTGTGGTGTTAGAAATCGGTTTTGGCATGGGTGCCTCTTTGGTTGAAATGGCAAAAAATGCCCCTGAGAAGAACTTTGTGGGTATTGAAGTGCATACCCCTGGTGTAGGCGCCTGTTTAATGGCAGCGCGTGAAGCCGGTGTCACCAATCTGCGTGTGATGTGCCACGATGCGGTCGAAGTGTTTGAGCAAATGTTGCCGAAAGAAAGTTTGGACACGGTGCAACTTTTCTTCCCTGACCCATGGCATAAAAAACGTCACCACAAACGCCGTATTGTGCAGTTACCGTTCGCTGAAATGGTAAGAGACAAGCTAAAAATGGGTGGCGTATTCCACATGGCGACGGACTGGGAAAACTATGCTGAGCACATGATCGAAGTGATGGAAGCGGCGCCTCACTATCAAAATATCGCAAAAGAGGGCTATTATGTTCCTCGTCCTGAAGAGCGCCCGCTGACTAAATTTGAGCAGCGCGGTCAGCGCCTGGGTCATGGTGTATGGGATATCAAATACACACGCACAGCCTAATGTGCTAAGGCGCGACGGCGCAGATAAGTGAAAGCCGAAAGCCAACCTCAGGTTGGCTTTTTTGTCCCCTGTTGTAAAAGGATCCTGTTGGTGAAACCAAGCTCTCAACTGTTAGCGCAAATCCTGGAGGATGTCCGTCCTTTAATGGGTCGCGGTAAGGTGGCTGATTACATTCCAGCTCTTGCGGATGTGCCGAATCATAAACTCGGTATTGCGGTTTGCTACAACGATGGCGACCTGATCACCGCCGGTGACGCGGACGAAGCCTTTTCTATCCAGTCGATTTCTAAAGCGTTAAGCCTGACATTGGCAATGCAAAATTATCGCGCGGAAGAAATATGGACACGGGTTGGTAAAGAGCCCTCTGGTCAGGCTTTTAACTCATTAATCCAGCTAGAGATGGAGCAGGGGATCCCGCGTAATCCGTTTATCAACGCTGGCGCCTTAGTCGTCAGTGATATGCTGCATACGCGTCAATCAGCCCCTCGCCAGCGGATGTTAGAGTTTGTGCGTCAGTTAGCGGGCAACCCCCATCTTTGTTATGACAAGGTGGTTGCGGATTCAGAAATGCAGCATAGTGATCGCAATGCGGCAATTGCTTATCTGATGCGCGCGTTTGGCAATTTTGACAATGAGGTGGTGCCGGTTTTAACTAATTATTTCCACTATTGTGCATTAGAAATGAGTTGTGTTGATTTGGCCAAAGCCTTTTTCTACCTGGCGAATCAAGGAACGCCTTTATCGGGAAAAACGCGGATTTTAACGCCGACGCAAAGCAAGCAAATGAATGCGCTCTTAGCGACGTGTGGCTTGTATGATGGAGCGGGTGAGTTTGCCTACCGTGTCGGTATGCCTGGCAAGTCTGGCGTTGGCGGTGGGATTATTGCAATTGTGCCAGGCGAAATGTCGATTGCCGTTTGGTCGCCAGAACTGGATCCATCGGGTAACTCGTTAGCAGGCACCGCCGCTTTAGAGCTGTTATCTGCTCGGATTGGGCGGTCTATTTTCTGATCCTAGCCCACGATTCCGGTGAATAAAAAGCCCCGCATGCACGATGAGCGGGGCTTTTTGTTATTAGGCGTAACGGTTATGACTGGGCTATACGCCCTTGGTTAGCCTTGTGCCGCGAGCGTAGCGAAGGCGTGGTCAGCCGCTGCCAGTGTCGCATCAATTTCCTTTTGGCCGTGCGCCAAGCAGGTAAAGCAGGCTTCAAACGCAGACGGTGCGAGATAGATACCTTGTTCGAGCATTAAGTGGAAGAAACGCTTAAAGCGCTCAGTATCGCACTGCTGCACGTCTTTGAAGCAAGTGACTGTGTCTTGGTCCGTAAAGAAAAAACCAAACATTGCACCGGCTCGGTTGGTCGCTAATGGAATACCGTGTTTGTCGGCCAAGGCTTTAAAGCCCTCAGCAAGTTGTTTGGTGACACTATTGAGGTAATCATGATTGCCTGGTTGACGTAGTTCACTAAGACACGCGAAGCCAGCTGCCATGGCGACCGGGTTACCGGCCAAGGTGCCCGCCTGATAAACCGGACCGGTCGGTGCTAAGTATTCCATCACATCGCGACGACCACCAAATGCACCTACAGGCATGCCACCACCGACGATTTTACCTAGGGTAGTCAAGTCAGGTTTGACGTCGTAATAGGCTTGTGCGCCGCCAAGTGCCACGCGAAAGCCCGTCATCACCTCATCAAAAATTAGCAGGGCACCAAATTCATCGCATAGCGCGCGTAAACCTTGTAAGAAACCTGGCTGTGGTGGCACACAGTTCATGTTACCGGACACTGGCTCGACAATAATACAAGCCACCTCGTCAGGGTAAGTCTCGAACGTTTGGCGTACCGAGTCTAGATCGTTATAGGTGCAGGTCAGCGTGTGTTTGGCAAAATCTGCCGGTACCCCGGGGGAGTTTGGCTCGCCGAGCGTGAGTGCGCCTGAGCCTGCTTTCACGAGTAAGCAGTCACCATGGCCATGATAGTTGCCTTCAAATTTGATGAACTTATCGCGTTTGCTATAGCCGCGCGCGAGACGAATGGCACTCATGGTCGCTTCGGTGCCAGAGTTCACCATACGCACCATTTCCATGGATGGAACAAGCTCAGCAACCAGTTCTGATAAAGTGGTTTCACTTTCGGTGGGTGCACCAAAGCTCAGTCCACGCTGGGCGGCATCAACCACAGCTTCTCGAATGGAGGCGTGGTTATGGCCGAGAATCATTGGGCCCCACGAGCCGACGTAGTCGATGTAAGCTTTGCCGTCGGCATCAAAGATGTACGCGCCGTCAGCACGCTCCATAAAGACAGGGTCACCGCCGACACCGGCAAATGCACGCACGGGAGAATTCACGCCACCGGGAATGGTGCGTCTAGCTTGTTGAAAAAGTTGTGCTGATTTGGTCATGACATATCCTGTTAGGTAAGGCTTCGCCTAAATTGCGTCGGTGTATTTTAACCAAAGATACAGAACACTGGCGAGGTAGAGTATGATTTCATTGCAACAAGTTTGGCAATTAATACGTACTGATCACAATTGCGATCAAGCGCGCAATACTTGAACACTTTACTCAGGTATTAGATAATCCAATACTAAGCACCAAGAGCATGTGAGGTAACAATGAGCGAAGCACCTTTGCCGTTAGAGTTTTCTGAGGCCGCGGCGACCAAGGTAAAGACGCTGATTCAGGAAGAAGAAAACCCAAACCTGAAACTACGCGTCTACATTACCGGTGGTGGCTGTAGCGGCTTCCAGTATGGTTTTACCTTTGACGAAAACGTCAATGAAGGCGATATGGAGATCGAGAAAAGCGGCGTGATGTTGGTAGTGGACCCCATGAGTTTACAGTATTTAATGGGTGGGAAAGTCGACTATACCGAGGGGCTGGAAGGATCGCGCTTTTTCATTGATAACCCGAATGCCACCACCACGTGTGGCTGTGGCGCATCATTTAGCGTCTAATTTTTCGGCTGCGATAAAACGTACGACTTTTCGTTCCATCACAAAAACGGCGCCCTGTAGCGCCGTTTTTTGTCGCAATAGCCTGTTTAACCGCCACGGTTATAATGGTTTAAGTTGCCTACTGTCGCCAGTAGCTGGTTAAATTTGCTCAACTGTGCCATACGAGATTCAGCCAAGCGAACGAATTCTCGCTTGTCTTTACCTTGCAGGGATTTCGCTTCTGGCAATGCGACGGTGCGTGGGTTCTTATGCACACCATTGACCAAGAACTCGTAATGTAAGTGCGCCCCCGTAACACGCCCTGTTGATCCAAGCGTGCCGACGATATCGCCTTGTTTGACGCGCTGGCCGGTTTTCACTTTGCGTTTGGTCAAGTGCAAATACTTAGTGATGTATGTCGAGCTATGGCGGATAAAGACATAATTGCCGTTAAAGCGATTATAAGACGCTTTCATCACGATACCGTCACCAGCCGCTTTGATAGGCGTACCAACCGGTGCGACATAATCGGTGCCGCGATGCGGTTTGACCCGACCCGTCACTGGGTGCAGACGGCGTGGATTAAAGTTTGAACTGACATATCTAAAGTTCACCGGCGAGCGCAAGAAGGCTTTTTTCATCGCTTTACCGGTTGGTGTGTAGTATTTGCCACTCTCTGCTCGCACGGCGGTAAAGGTTTCACCACGGTTGGTGAACGTGGCTGCCAGAATATTACCGCTGCCAATATGTTCACCTTCGACAAACTCCTCTTCATACAAGACGGAAAAACTGTCTCCGTTACGAATATCGAGGGCAAAATCGACATCCCAGCCGAAAATCCCCGCCAGTTGCATGATTTGGTTTGGAGTGAGGCCTGCGCCTGACGCGGCTTGCCAAAAGCTCGATTGAATGGTCGCTCGGGCAAAATTTATCTGGGTATCAACGTGTTTGGTTTCAATACGAGATTGATAGGTGTCATCGATCTTATTGACGATGAGGGTTTCATTGCTACCGCGTGGCTGAATCAGTTGCACCAGCTCGCCGCTGTCATCAACGCCTAAACGTACTTCATCACCAGGATTCAGATACGCCAAACGCTGGGTATGCTCATCGGCATTCACGAGGCGATAGAGATCGGTTGGGCTCAGGCCCGCGCGGTTAAACAGCAACGCCATACTTTCACCCGGTTGCACCTCATAGGTGGACCAATGGATAGTGCGGCTAAACTGTGCGGGCATTTCATCTTGTGGTGGCAGTAACGAGACGGCATCCACAGGGACAGGGTAGTGCTTACCCGGTTCAAAATTGGGTTGAGGGCGCGGGGTGCTTGGGCCATCAGGCACCAACATTAATAAGACCACGAATGCACTTAATGCACCGATAATGAGTTTATGTAACTTGGGTAAGGCTGCGAGTTTATTTAACGGCATGAAGACTATGTTGAATCACTACGAATAAAGTTATGACAGTCAGACACCCAATCGGTTTTATTGGGGATGATGCCCTGAAGTAGATTTGACACGGCTGACACAAAGACCACACACATTTTTTGATGGCAGCCACTGCGCACACCCTGTATACACTCTATCAGTTTAACTGGTTTCAAAAACTGTCGCTATTCGAGTAATATGTCTGTTTATCACATTTTTGCCTATTAGGTAGGAGCAACAGACTATGGCGAGCCTTGAAGCCGCGCTAGCAGAACTAAAACGTGGCGTTGATGAAGTAATCCCGGAAGACGAGCTGGTGGCAAAGCTGAAAGAGGATCGTCCTCTTCGCATTAAGCTCGGTGCGGATCCTACTGCACCGGATATCCACCTCGGTCACACAGTGATCTTAAATAAGCTCCGAGCTTTTCAAGCGCTTGGCCATGAAGTGATTTTTTTGATTGGCGATTATACCGGCATGGTTGGCGACCCGAGTGGTAAAAACACGACGCGCCCGCCATTGACACGTGAGCAGGTACTGGCAAACGCAGAAACCTACAAAGAGCAGGTCTATAAAATTTTAGACCCTGCTAAAACACGTATTGAGTTTAACTCTAAATGGCTGGGCGAATTAGGCACCGATGGCATGATTCGTCTCGCGGCGAGCTCAACCGTGGCGCGTATGCTCGAGCGTGATGACTTTAAAAAGCGTTATACCAGCAACCAAGCGATAGCTATTCATGAGTTTATCTACCCACTCTTGCAAGGCTACGATTCAGTCGCGTTGGAAGCGGACGTTGAGCTGGGCGGGACCGACCAAAAGTTTAACTTGTTAATGGGGCGTGAGCTGCAAAAGCAAGYGGGACAAAAGCCGCAAGTCGTGATGACGATGCCGCTACTAGTCGGGCTTGATGGTGTTAAAAAGATGTCTAAATCGGCCCATAACTACATCGGTGTCAGCGAACGTCCAGATGATATGTTTGGTAAAATCATGTCGATTTCTGACGATCTCATGTGGGATTACTATGAGCTGTTGTCATTCCGCCCTCTCGAGGAAGTGGCTCAGTTTAAGCAAGATATTCAAGCGGGTAAAAACCCTCGTGATATTAAGATCTTGCTGGCGAAAGAAATCATTGCCCGTTTCCATTCAGACGCCGATGCTGACGCGGCCGAGCAAACTTTTATCAATCGTTTCCAAAAAGGGGCGATGCCAGATGAGATGCCAAGCTTTACCTTTGAGCAAGGTATTGCGATTGGTAATTTGCTAAAAGAGGCGGGACTGGTAAATTCCACCTCAGACGCGCTGCGTATGATCCGCCAAGGTGCGGTGAAAATTGACGGCGAAAAAGTGGAAGACACTAAGCTGGTGCCAGCAGCGGGTGAAGCCGTATATCAAGTGGGTAAGCGTAAGTTTGCGCGTGTGACGTTAAGCTAGAGATCCCCTAAAAGGAGACTCTACGTAACGTATAAAGGCATGACTAGCTGATAACGAAAAGCCCTCGCGTAATTCGCGAGGGCTTTTCTCATGATTTACTGACTAGGTATGCCAAACGCCTTTTAGTGCACGTACCATGTGTTGACCAAGGTAAAACGCCGTTTGTAGGCAGGCTTCGCTAAGTTGGGCATCGTCTGGAGTGTGTGCAGTCACCCCAAGGCTTGTGCCACTTGGGTTAATGTTTTCTACCCCGATATTGGCACGGCCTAGGCTTAGCCACAGCATGTCATGCTGGCTGGCTAAGGTTTGGAAATACTGCAGTGTCTGGGGCTGATCGCCACCTGGGGAGGTGCCTACGGTAAAGCCTGCCGCGTACTTTCCTCGCCAATCTTGTGTTTCCCAGCTTGGGCTGGACGCATCGGCAAAGGCTTTAAATTGTGCGCTTGGCCCACCCATGTAGGTGGGAGCACCAAAGATGATCGCGTCGACCTCTTTGAGTTTTTCAAACAGCTTATCATCGATAAAGCGTCCGTTTTCTATCATTTCTGATGTAATGCGATACACCACTGGCTCGGCATCGCCGGCATGAATGCCTTCTGCGATGGTGGTGGCGAGTGCATGCGTGTGTTCATCTTCAGAGTGATAAATGATGGCAATGCTGATCATAGAGGCTCCTTTATTAGGCTGTTCTCCATGACATTAGGGTGTGCTGCCTAGATTTCAACCACCATTTGCCATATATCACGACACCTTAACACTAATGGCTATCACTATTTATCGAGCGCAAACGGCGGTAAAGATAAATGCCAGCGAATGGCCGCTAAACGGATCAGTAAGGTGGTGAGCATACCGGCGAGCGATGCCGTGACTGTGTCTGGACTCACTTCGATAGCAAGAGTATGGACAATGCCGCCAGCAATACAGGCCGTTGCATACACTTCCGTTCTCAGCACCATAGGCACTTCCCGCGCGAGCACATCACGAWTAATGCCACCGCCACAGGCCGTTATGACCCCCATGATCACCGCGACAAGTGGCGATGCACCATAGCTTAGAGCTTTATCCACCCCAATGCCGACAAAGACCGCTAAACCAATCGCATCCGCGCAAGGCAGTACGTACCAAGGTAGACGGCGCGGATGGCGGATCAGCAGCATGGTCGCCACGCAGGTGGCTAATATCACCCAAATATAAAGCGTATCGGTAATCCAAAAGGCTGGTGTGGCGCCCATGGCCATATCTCTGACGGTGCCTCCTCCAATGGCGGTGGCACAGGCCAACACCACCACGCCAAAGGGGTCCATCCTTAAGCGACCGGCGACTAACACCCCTGAAATAGCAAAAACGGCGGTGCCAAATAAATCGAATAAATACAGAATCATGGTTTGTGTCATGCTAGGTCCTATTGCGCGTGACGGACTTTATCGAGGGCGGTACAAATTTGCTCTGCGGCATTCAATGCGCGTGGTGTGGCGCGGGTTAACCAGTCAGGATTCAGTGGCCAGGTAAAACGTTGCGCGTGTTCGGGCACTAATTCAGCCATCGATTGCCAAGATTCTGGCAATGTCGCACCGGTGTAGAACACCGTTTGTGGTAAGCGAGTGATCACCTGTTCCATATTCACTTGCGGATAGGCGGCTGGGCTTTCGGCGAAAATATTTTCCCCGCCGCATAAGCGAAATAACTGACTCGGCCAAGCACGATCACTGGCGGTCATTAAAGGCGTATCGCTGAGTWGATAAAAATAGCGTACAGATGGTGCGTTCTGATAACGCGCTTTGAGCTGTGCGAGCTTTTTATCAAAGGCTTTTGCGTTGCGTGTGGCGATATCAGACGTCTTACTGTAGCGGCCTAACTCGCGAATAAACTGGCCAATGTCGCTAAGCTGGTTGGGGTTAAGGTAACGAATCTCAAATCCCATCTTAGCGAGAGTTTCTAGCGGTTTAGGCGGATTGCCGCCACGCCAAGCTAAAATTAAATCAGGCTTTAGGGCGATAATGCGCTCTAACTTTATCCCGCGGTAATTGGCCACGCGTTCAAGAGACTTTGCTTGCTCTGGATAATCACTATAGGCGCTGGCTGCGACTAGATGAGGACCAAGTCCTGCGGCATAGGCGAGCTCAGTCGCATGAGGAGCAAGACTGATCACTCGAGGTGACGTGGCATAAGCGCTGAAAGCCAGTCCCCAAAGTGAAATGAGAAACACAGGTCTACATACCAAAAGCAGCACGAGGCGGGCGCGAAAACGAGGCATCAATCCGAGTCCTTAAAG
>NZ_MUFH01000053.1:0-12100 GCF_001996115.1 Salinivibrio sp. MA427 | reverse complement strand
ATTCTTTTTAGTGCTTTAGGAGGGAGTGGAATGGGTAAGGCATCGGGTCAATAAAACAATGACTGCGATCGCAAAGCGCTCAATTGCCGCCTCAGAGCTTTGAAACGGTTCGATAAAGCCGATCAAGCGCACAGCTTCATGTGAATGATAAACGGCATAATTCAATTGCTTGATAACTAACGCACACTTTTCACTTGGAGATCCTGTTATGCGTTTGCTCCCTTCTGCTGTCGCCACCGCGGTGGTTGCCGGTCTGTTTGCCGCATCTGGCAGTGCCTTTGCCGATACCATCAACTTGCGTGTGATTGAAACCACCGATATTCATACTAATGTGATGGATTACGACTACTACAAAAACAAGCCGTCACAAAAAATCGGTTTGGTCCGCGCCGCGACCGTGGTCAAACAAGCTCGCGATGAAGCACAAAACGCGCTATTGGTCGATAACGGTGACCTGATCCAAGGCAGCCCAATGGGCGATTACATGGCGAGCAAAGGCATCCAACCTGGCGAAGTGCACCCAGTGTACAAAGCGATGAACTTGCTCAATTATGAAGTGGGAAACATCGGTAACCATGAATTCAACTATGGCTTGGCCTTTTTAAAAGAGTCAATCAACGACGCTAACTTCCCGTATATCAACGCCAACGTGTTTGATGCCGATAGCGGCGAGCACTACTTCGACCCGTATTTAATTAAAGAATACCAACTCAAAGATGAAGACGGTGATAGCCACACCATCAAAGTCGGTTACATCGGCTTTGTCCCGCCACAGATAATGACTTGGGATAAAGCCAATCTCGAAGGAAAGGTGATCGCCAAAGACATTAAACAAACCGCAGAAAAGTTAGTGCCGGAAATGAAAGCCAAAGGGGCCGATGTGGTCGTGGCTATTCCTCACTCAGGTATTTCACAAGCGCCTTATAAAGCGATGGCAGAAGATTCTGTGTATTACCTCACGGATGTCGACGGCATTGATGCCATTGCCTTTGGTCATTCACATGCCGTCTTCCCTGGAGAAGACTTCGCCAATATTCCCGGTGCGGATATCGATAAAGGCACGATCAATGGTGTGGCCAGTGTGATGGCCGGCCGCTGGGGCAGCCATGTCGGAGTGATAGATCTGGCGCTCGAGCAAGTCGATGGTCAATGGCAAGTCACTGACAGTCAGGCTCAGGCGCGTCCGATTTTTGATCAGGCGAATAACAAGGCCTTAGTCGAGGCCGATGAAGCTTTGCTTAAGGCTGTGGAGTCAGACCATAAAGCCACACAAGATTTCGTCAATCAGCCAATTGGTCAAGCCAATGATGTGATGTATTCCTACTTGGCCCTGCTTCAAGACGATCCGACCGTACAAATCGTTAACCTCGCACAGCAAGACTATGTCGAGCGCATGATTCAAGGGGACCCTGACTTAGCCAATCTGCCGGTGCTGTCTGCCGCCGCGCCTTTTAAAGCCGGTGGTCGCAAAAACGATCCGAGCAACTTTACCGAAGTGGATGCGGGCCAACTGACGTTCCGTAACGCCGCCGATCTTTATCTGTACCCGAATACCTTGGTGGCACTGAAAGTCTCTGGTGCCGAGCTTACCCAATGGCTAGAGTGCAGTGCCGGCCAGTTTAACCAAATCGATCCCAACACAGAGCAGCCCCAGTCACTGGTGAACTGGGATGGATTCCGCACCTATAACTTTGATGTCATTGACGGTGTCGAGTATCAGATTGATATCACCAAGCCTGCCCGCTACGACGGAGATTGCAATGAGGTCAATCCAGACGCATCACGAATCATCAACCTAATCTATCAAGGTGAGCCGGTTGATCCTGAGCAAACCTTCCTGATAGCGACCAACAATTACCGTGCCTATAGTGGTAAGTTCCCAGGCACCGGCAGTGACCATATCGCCTTTGCCGCGCCGGATGAAAACCGTACCGTGGTCGCCAACTACATCAGCCGTGTGAGTCAAGAAGAAGGCCAAGTCACAGTGAGTGCGGATAACAACTGGTCCATCGCGCCTATCGAAGGCGACGCTGTGGTCAGCTTTGAAACCTCACCGAGCGAGAAAGCGGCGCAATTTATCGAGCAAAAAGGCCAATGGTCGATGCGCCGCCAAGGCACTGATGAAGTGGGATTTGGCGTTTATCATGTTGATTTAGGCCAGCCTCGTCAGTAGCTGGTTAACGATACCCACTAAATAGCTTTTGAATACCGCAGCCTGTCTGCGGTATTTTTTTACTTTCCCCTTTGGAGTTTTAGTATGGATTGGCAAATCGTGACATTTGACGCGCTTGATACGCGCACCTTATTCACACTGATGAAATTACGGGTAGATGTGTTTGTAGTGGAACAAGCCTGTGCCTACCCAGAGCTTGATGCGCTCGACACCGCGCCAGAGACGCTGCATTTAATGGGCTGGCTGAATGGCGAGCTGGCGGCTTATGCCCGTGTGCTGGCACCAGGTGCAAGTTACTCAGGCGCCAGCATTGGCCGTGTGATCGTTGCGCCCGCTCACCGAAACGGTCAATGGGGGCATCAATTGGGTGACGCATCCGCCGTTTAAAGCAAAAAATCCCGCTGAATCAGCGGGATTTTGTTTTCATCTATTGGCGGTAAGACCTATTTGGTTAGACGGAAGCGCTGCATGGTCGTTTGCAGTGATTGCGCCAACTGGCTGAGCTCGCTACAGGCTTGTGCGGTTTGATCAGCACCGCCAGCGACTTCTTGTGACGAATCATTGATGCGCTCGATGTTACGGCTTAGCTCATCCGCTACCGAGTCTTGCTCGCCACAGGCACTGGCAATTTGCATGCCCATATCAGCGATGTTTTCAACCGAGGTTTCAATCCCACGCACCAGCTGTTGAGCCTGGTCGCCCTGCTCTACGCATTGCTCAATGCTCTCACAGCTTTGCGTAGTGGCATTGCGCGCTTGCGTGGCGTGTTGCTGCAGTTTTTCGATGATGGTGGTGATTTCGCCCGTTGAGTCTTGGGTACGGCCCGCTAAGGTACGCACTTCATCGGCCACCACCGCAAAGCCACGGCCCGATTCACCGGCACGCGCTGCTTCAATCGCCGCGTTCAACGCCAGTAAGTTGGTTTGCTCGGCAATATCACGAATAACATCCACCACCATGTTGATTTGTTTCGACTGCTGATCGAGCTCACTCACGGTATTGCCCGTTTGACGCATGTCCTCTGCTACTTTGCGAATCGAAGCAACCATGCCATCGATGTCTTGCGCCCCCATACGGGACTGCTCGCTCGCTTCGTTGGCGGCGGTGGATGAGCTTTCGGTATTCTGCGCCACGTCGGCAACGGTGGCTTTCATTTGTGCCATCGCGGTCGCCACTTGCGACACCTCATGTTGCTGGTTTTGCATCCCAGTCGAGGTTTGGCTCGATACGGCACTGACCTCTTCGACTGCACTGCTCAATTGGGTTACCGCGGCAATCACTTCTTCAATCAGCGTGCGCAGACTGTCTTGCATCGCCATGCTCGAGTCCGCCAATTTACCCATTTCATCATTACCAATCTGGCTGCGATCCAATTGATAACTTAAATCTCCTTTGGCGATTGCAGAAGACTGCTCCATCACTAAGCGCAACGGACTGATGATCGCTCGAGTGAACACCACTGCCACCACAATCATAAAGGCGATCACTGCAAGCAGTACCCCAATAATGGTCATACTCACAGTAGAAACTTGGCTTAGCATGGAGGCGCGGTTTTTACCAATAAAGCCTTGCATCAACTCAGACATTTCCGTTAAGGACTTATCTAACTGTCCGAAGGTACCAAACGACTTAGATAAAATTTGTTGTGCTGCGGTCAGTTGCCCGTCTTCAACACGGTCAGGAAAAGCACTGAGCTCTTGATTATATTTGTCCCAATTGTTCTGGATACGACTGAAAATGGCTTTTTCATCATCGTACCAAAGCGTCTCCTGGTAGGCGTCGAGAGCACGGCTATAATCGCGCTTCATAACATCGATCTCGCCCAAGATTTCACGTCGTTCTGCCGGATCACTAAAGGTAAGAACCGCATACTGATCCTGACGAATCCGTATCATCTCTTCATTGAGTCGTTCGATCTCAAGCACCGCGGGAAGGGTATCGTCAGTAAAGTTCAGCATATTATCGCGCATGCCGCTGACTTGGGTGAAGATGTAAAACCCAAAGATCACGACAGCAATACCAATGAGGGAAAAAGCCGCGGTAAACTTTTTGCCAATAGATAGATTTTTCAACATGGAAAAGCGAGTCCTCAACAAATTAGTGATTAGCGTGTTAATGCCTAGACATCCATGTTGAGGCGGGCTTGCGTGTCTGTCCTACACAGCGGCGCGAATACTAGCACAAAAAATAACCAAAGTGTGATGAAAGACTCATTATTTTCGTAAAAAGTATGTCATACAACACTGGCTTGTTTGGCAGGCATTCACACCCTTAACCGCAATTTGTCCCTTTTCCGCCTCAATGATGCAATGTATCCAGCCGTATTGACTGATTTATAAAAAGTAGCTTAAAAATCGTGCTGCAGCGACTTTAATCACAAAATTGCGCAAAAAACAGACAGAGTAAGGACTATAAAAGACAGGGAAGAGACCGAAAGCACCACCTATCAATGCCTTCGGTTAGATTGACGGTTTCAAGAAACTAACGTTGACGGGCAAAACCGCCATCAGAAAGGCGAAAATACAGTGCGGATTGACCTTTCTCCGTTTCGATCTGCAATATATCTAGCGCGCCACTGGATGTCCGTTTAAAACGAATCCATTGGCCAGGCTGAATGCGGCTGATAGGTTTGCCTTCACCTTCAATATTGGCAATCGAATATAAGTCCGTTAAGGCGAGATCGTAGCGTCGGAACACTTTGGCCAAGGTATCGCCAGACTCAATTTGATGACGTGTCCAAGCGCTCTCTTCTGCGGTTGAGGCCTCCTGTGACGTCGCAGAGTCAGCCACTGACGATGCGTTTTGTGACGCTGTTGACGATGGAGCCGTTGACGATGATAACGAACGGCTCGCATCTGGATTGATCGCAACCGGCTGTCGCGCCTGGCGCACAGGTTTATCCGATGACGGCTCAGGCGGCGTGGGGCTAGGAAGTAAGGCCAATACCACAACGACGGGAACCAGGATCATCAACAGTCGCCGGTGGAGACGAGGCAGGTGGCGCCACGCGTGTTGTATTCGCGTTAGCATCGCACTGTGACGACTTAACGTCGCCGCTTGCTCTAAAACAGTGGTGAGTTTGTCTCCACCTTTCGCACGCAGTTTATCCCAGAGCGCTCGTATTGCTGTTAACTTCATTGCCACTCCGCGCATATATTGTTGTTTTGTCCTCATATTGGACGCCTTTTTGGCACAAAAGTTTACCCACGAAACCATCACCTGTTATCCTTTCACACTTTATTGACCCACAAAAGAGAGACGTTATGTCTGACGTACAACTGGAAACCGTCGAACAGAAGGCCAGCTATGGCATCGGCCTACAAATGGGCCAACAACTTGCGGGCAGTGGCCTTGAAGGTCTAAACGTCGATGCGATCGCCAAAGGCATCAGCACGGCCTTAGCTGGCGAAATGCCAGAGATCGAAATTGATGACATTAATAACGCATTGCGTGAGCTTCACACAAAAGCGGAAGAAGTTCGTCAAGAAGCTGCAAAAGCACAAGCCGCAGAAGGCGATACTTTCTTAGCTGATAATGCCAAACGTGATGAAGTGACGGTAACCGAATCAGGCCTACAGTACGAAGTGCTGGTACAAGGCGACGGTGACATCCCAACCAGCGATAAGCAGGTACGTGTGCACTATCATGGCCAACTGATCGATGGCAGCGTTTTTGATAGCTCAGTTACGCGTGGCGAACCGGTCGAGTTCCCAGTGACTGGCGTGATTAAAGGTTGGGTGGAAGCCCTGCAAATGATGCCGGTTGGCTCTAAGTGGAAGCTGTATGTACCACAAGATCTGGCCTACGGCGAGCGTGGTGCTGGCGCAGCAATCCCGCCATTTGCTGCATTAGTATTTGAAGTAGAGTTGCTTGATATCCTGTAAAACGGATCAGCGCTTGAATAACAAGCAAAGCGATGCCAATCGGCATCGCTTTTTTTGTACTGATTACTGCACGTATTCACGTGGGTTGACCGCGCCCCACCAGCTGTATATCTCAGGGAAGATCACATCCGCACTCGATTCATATTCTTCAGCGCCAATGGTCTCCTCCCCTTGCTGACCAAAGAGCACCACTTCATCGTTTGGCATCACTTGATCCGCAATCTCGGTAATATCGACCATAATGGTGTTCATGGATGACACACCGACCACGGGGGCTCGGTGACCTTGAATCAAGACATCAGCGTTGTTGCCCATTTTACGTGGCACACCATCCGAATACCCCACCGGCAGGTTCGCCAACACCGAATCACGCTTTAACGTATAGGTACTGTCATACCCCACGGTGCTGCCTTCAGGCAAGTGATGCACAGAGGCCACTTTAGTTTTAAAGCTCATGATCGGTGGCAGTTCACGGTTAGTGGGCTGATCGCCATACAAGGCGCCACCCGGACGAACCATATCAAGATGGCCTTCAGGAACATTCAGGGTCACAAAAGAGTTCGCTACGTGCAGCAATACGTCTTCACGTTGAAGCCCAGCTTCCTCTATTAGCCATTCGCTGTTCGCAGTAAACTGTCCTAACTTGCTACGAACATACTCCGCTTCATAGTTAGGAAAGTGAGTCATGATACCGACGACGTTAAAGCGTGGGTCGGTAGCGATATCCACCGCAACTTGTTTGCCAGATTCCTCGTTCATCTCAATACCATTACGCCCCATACCACCGGCATTAAAGGCCATATGGACCGGAATGGTAATATCATGCTTGTCGGCTAACTCACGCATTTGCTCGGCTTGCTCTGCCGAGCCAATGAGCTCTTGCATGTTCAATGCTAATGCACTTTCCATTTCCTGCAAGGTCGCGGTCCGTACACGCATGATCTCGCCGGTAAAGCCGCCTTCGCGCAACGTCCGAGCTTCTTCATTACTGGCAATACCAACACAGTCGATACCACTTGCAATCACGGTGGGCAATAAGCCTGCAATACCATTGCCATAGGCATCCGCTTTCATGACGGCACAGATTTTCGTCCCTTCACTGACTTGCTGTTGAACACGTTGAATATTGTTAGCAAAAGTGGCCGTGTTCACTTCCAGCCAGCCGTTGCCGTGCCCCATATAACGCTGGTTAGCATCAGACGTGGAGGGAGCTGCTGATGTATAGTCAATGACCGCCGGGGCGCCAATGGCAACGACACCGGCGACGGCAAGCGCGACTAAAGATAGTTTTTTGTTCATAAGATTCACTGTTGGTCACATTAATGGCGCATCCGTGACACGTTGCGAATAAAAGTATTAGGCTCTTATTCACTGCCTCCTAGCTTTACCCGCTATTTATAGCACAAAACACGCCACGGCTGATGAGTTACTCAGTTAAAGAGTAGACAAACTCAGTGAAATTGAACAAAAAAATGCCACCACAAGGTGACACTATTTAAGGGCCGAGAGTTAGTTACATTCTTTCTCGGCGGGGCTATTCTCGACGAGGCTATTCCCGACGGGGCTATATCCCCGAACCATCATTTAAGTCGTCCTCATGCAAGCCGCACTCGCGTTTGAGACCAAAAAACCGCGTTTGCTCTTCACGCATGCCCGGCTCTAACCGCTGGGTGGTATGGACATCCCCCACCGACACATAGCCTTTTTCGCGCAATGGATGATAAGGCAAGTCGTGCTCGCGCAGATAATCATCGACCTGTTGGTTCGACCAATCAATCACAGGCAAGAACTTAAACACCCCATGCTGGACACTGAGTATCGGCAAATTGGCACGCGAGTCAGATTGACCTCGGCGGAGCCCAGAAAACCAGGTCCCGGCTTTTAGCTCTCGCAGCGCACGCTTCATCGGCTCAACTTTGTTGATTTGATTATATCGGCTGATCCCCTCCACACCTTGCTCCCAGAGTTGGCCGTAACGCGCTTCTTGCCACGCGGGGGAAAGCTCAGCACGATAGACGCGCAAATCCAAGTTAAGCCGTGCAGTTAAGGTATCGATAAACCGGTAAGTCTCGGCAAATAAGTAGCCCGTGTCGGTTAAGATCACCGGAATGTCGGATTTCACCTGACTCACTAAATGAAGCATAAGCGCTGCCTGTACACCAAAGCTGGACGACAGAACACATTGCCCCTCGAGATGCTCAAGTGCCCAGGCCACACGCTCAGGCGCCGAAAGTGACTCCAAGGTGGCATTGACCTCCGCCAATGCCAAGGCTTGCTGGCTTTTATTCATTGCGGCAATGTCAGCCAAGGCTAACGTCGCATTAGGTTGAACGGTTTCAAGCATAAAAATCCCTCTTAGATACATGCACGGGGGCAATCACCTCGCGGCGGATCAAGAAATCACCAAAGTGCTCACCCGCTTCACGCTCCGTTGCCCAGCGACCAATCAACTGATCCAATTCTTCAAGGATCTGACGATCGGTGATGTTCTCTTTGTACATTTTGGGGATTCGGGTACCTTCCCAATTTCCGCCTAAATGCAGGTTATAGCGCCCTGGCGCTTTGCCGACCAAACCCACTTCTGCCAGCATCGCGCGGCCGCAACCATTGGGACAGCCGGTCACTCGTAAAACAATCGGATCGTTTTCTACTTGGTGTTTTTTCTGAATCGCTTCCACTTCGGTGACAAAATCGGGAAGAAAGCGCTCCGCTTCTGCCATGGCAAGTGGACAGGTTGGGAAGGAAACACACGCCATCGAATTCGTGCGCTGTACACTGTTCGCATCATCAATTAACCGATAACGACGCGCTAACGCCTCAATCTCGTCTTTTTGCGCTTCAGGGATCCCGGCAATGATCAGGTTTTGGTTGGCGGTCATTCGAAAATCGCCTTGGTGTACCTTGGCGATCTCTACCATGCCGGTTTTGAGCGGCTTTTCTGGTGTATCACGCAAGCGGCCATTTTCGATAAATAGGGCGAGGTGGTATTTACCGTCAATCCCTTTGGTCCAGCCCAAGCGATCACCGCGACCAGTAAAGCTATAAGGCCGGCTTGGCGCAAATATTACACCAGCACGCTTTTCCACTTCCGCTTTGAATACATCCGCGCCAACACGATCAAGGGTGTACTTGGTTTTCGCATTTTTACGGTTCGAACGGTTTCCCCAATCACGTTGGGTGGTGACCACGGCCTCAGCAATCTTCAACGTATGTTCAAGCGGAATAAAACCAAAATCATCTGCGCGGCGCGGGTAGGTGTTGGTGTCACCATGGGTCATCGCCAGCCCACCCCCGACTAAGACGTTAAAGCCGATCAGCTGTCCTTGTTCGGCGATGGCGACAAAGTTAAGATCGTTGGCGTGCACATCCACGTCGTTTTGTGGCGGGATCACCACAGTGGTTTTGAACTTACGTGGCAGATAGCGCTCACCCAAAATCGGCTCTTTGTCTTGGCTACCTTCGACTTTTTCACCATCAAGCCAAATCTCTGCGTAAGCGCGGGTTTTAGGCAGCAAGTGCTCGCTGATGCGCTTTGCCCAATCATAGGCTTGCTGATGGAGCTCGGACTCCACTGGGTTGGAGGTACACAGCACATTACGGTTCACATCCCCAGCAGTAGCAATCGAGTCAATACCATATTCATGCAAGGTCTGATGCATGAGCTTGATGTTAGGCTTTAGGACACCATGAAACTGAAAAGTTTGTCGCGTGGTCAGGCGAATGCTGCCATAGAGCGAGCTTTCGCGGGCAAACTTGTCAATCGCTAACCATTGCTTAGGAGTAATGATCCCGCCCGGCATCCTCGCGCGTAGCATCACGTTATGCAGTGGCTCCAATTTTTGTTTTTGCCGCTCCGCGCGAATATCGCGATCATCTTGCTGATACATGCCGTGAAAACGGATCAGCTGGAAATTATCATCGGTAAAACCACCCGTGATCGGATCCTGCAAGTCGTGATCAATGGTGCCACGCAAATAATCACTGTCTTTTTTTAGCCGTTCATTATCGGCCAGTGGGCCCAGTGTATCGCCCGCAAATTTCTGCTCACTCATTAGTACACATCCCTTTGATAGCGCTTATCTTTGCGCAATTCGTTAATAAAGGCTTCGGCTTGCTCACGGCTTTGCTGACCCTGTGTTTGGGCAATCTCGATTAACGCTTCATGGACATCTTTCGCCATTTGGTTAGCATCGCCACACACATAGAGGTAGGCACCGTTTGATAGCCATTGCCATACCGCTTCAGCGCGTTCGCGTAACCGATGCTGGACATACACTTTCTCTGCCTGATCACGGCTAAAGGCCACATCCATCCGCGTGAGTAGGCCAGATTTAAGGTATTGCTGCCATTCAACCTGATAGAGAAAATCATCAGTAAAGGTGCGATCACCAAAGAACAACCAGTTGTCACCTTGTGCCTCCCGTTGCTCTCGCTCTTGCAAGAAGGCGCGGAATGGCGCAATACCGGTGCCTGGACCAATCATAATGATCGGGGTGGCATCGTTATCAGGAAGCTTAAAGTTATCGTTATGCTCAACAAATACTTTTACTGTCTCCGCTTGCGCTGCGCGGTGGGCGAGAAAGCTCGATGCGCCGCCTTGGCGTGACGCTCCGCTCTCATGCTGATACTCCACCAGCCCGACGGTGAGGTGCACTTCGTCTTCTACTTCTGCCTGGCTGGAAGCAATTGAGTACAAACGCGGGGTAAGCCGGCGCAATATCGATTGAAATTGCTCGACATTGAGAGTGACATCGGCCAGCGTCAATGCATCAATGAGCTGAGTGCGATTGGCAAACTCACGCAGTGCAGCTTTGTCTTCCGTCAAGGCGGTGAGTGTGTCGCTTTCCGACAACGCCGCCAGCGCAGTGATCTGCTGCGGGTTAGAAGCGGTGATTTCATAGTCAGTGATCAGCGCATCGCGCAACGAAACGGCACTGCCATCCACCGCCACCGACTCGTCACCACTCAGTCCTACTTGGGCTAAAATGGCATCGGCTAATACAGGATCGTTTTGATACCACACCCCCAAGGCATCGCCCGGTTGGTATTGAATGCCGGATTCATCCAGATCGAATTCAATGTGGTAAACCGCTTTATCTGACCCACGTCCAGTAATGCGCTGACAGGTGAGTAGTTCGGCTGTGTAAGGAGACTGCTTAGTATATTTAGCGTGCGAGGTGGCTTGATGGAGTGGCACCACTTGCGCGTCCCCGCTGGCCTGAAATTGTTGCTTGACCTCGGCTAAGGTTTGCTCGCGCCAGGCACTGGCTGTGGCTTCATAATCCACATCGCAATCAAGACGGGCGACCATGGGCTGAGCGCCGAGTTTTTGTAAAAAGGCGTCAAAATCTTTACCTGTTTGGCAAAAGTACTCGTAACTCGAGTCTCCTAAGCTCAAAACGGCGTAGTGAAGATGGTCAAGCTTAGGCGCTTTTTTAGATTGTAAAAATTCATGCAGCTCAATGGCATTATCAGGCGGCTCGCCTTCACCATTGGTGGAAGCCACTATCACCAAGTGGGTTTCTTTGCCCAGCTGCTTGCCTTTATAGTTATCGGTCGCAACCAACTTGGCTGGGATCCCTGCTGCCTCGGCCTCTTGATGCAACGCCTCCGCCACGCCTTTGGCATTACCCGTTTGCGAGGCATACAGAATAGTCAGGGTGTGGTTGGGCGCGGCACTGGTTTGTGGCATGGTCTTGGGTGCCACCGCTTCACCGGCAGGTGTTTGGCTTAACCCCCAAAAATAACCACTGATCCAGGCCAGCTGCTGCGGCGACAACTCCGCCACCGCTTGTTGCAACTGGCCGATTTGCTGATCATTAAGCGGGCTGGTTAACCCGGAGAGATCCTTGAGTAACATGGTGACGACATTCCTTGCTAACATTGCGTAAATGCTAGCGTAACCTCACCAGTTAATAACAATAAAGAAGAGATGTGAATGTTTTATAACTTTTTGTAAGATACCATGTGTAGAAAGGAGTGCTTAAGCGGGGTCGCGGGATTAGTCGATAATGCGCACTTGCTGAAAACCAATCTCTAATGC
>NZ_MUFH01000052.1:0-18067 GCF_001996115.1 Salinivibrio sp. MA427 | reverse complement strand
GTAATAATGAAGTTGTATTTGGTGACGATGAACGCCTCGTCTCGACCACTGATAAGCGCGGCGTCATTACTTATTGTAATCCGGAATTCATTCGTATTGCGGGTTATGAAGACAATGAGCTGACCGGGGCACCCCATAATATTATTCGTCATGCCGATATGCCGAAAGCGGCGTTCGCGGATATGTGGCGTAACCTTAAGGCCAATCAACCGTGGCGGGGAATTGTCAAAAACCGCTGTAAAAACGGTGATTATTATTGGGTCGATGCGTATGTTACGCCGATTTATGATCGGGGCCAAGTCATGGGCTATCAGTCCGTACGTGTTAAGCCTAATCCCGCCGTGAAGCATCGCGCGGCACAGGTTTACCAAAAGCTCTGTGCGGCAGAAAAAGCAGGGAAATCGCTTAAACACTTTTCGATTGCAGACCTGCCCACAGGTGTAAAACGGGGTTTAATGGCAATCGGTTTAGCCGCCGCGCCCATTTCCCTGATCTTTGATCGCGTGATTTCCGGATGGGATATTGCCGGTGCCATTGCGATGCCATTGATACTGGGGACGATTTTTCGCGATGAGCTTTTTACCCTGCCTACGCTTAGCCGCCGCTTTCAAACGGACTACGACAGTATTAGTCGCTATATTTATTCGGGCACAGGGCTAAGTTCGGTCGTTGATTATAAGGTTAAGCTACTTAATGCCCGAATTCGCACCATTCTGGGTCGTATGCTCGATGCTTCCCTGTCGTTGAACCAGTTTTCGGACGAATTAAGCGCCTTGTCGAAACGCGTCTCCGATGCGATTAACAAGCAAAGCGATCAGATTTCGTCGATTGCTAGCAATATTGACCATGCCTCGGAATCGGCGAATAAGGTATCTGACAATGCGCAACAAAGCGTTGAACTGCTTCAGTCTGTGCAGCAGCAGAGCCAAGAAACTGAATCCTGGTTACAACAGACCGGGGAACAATTAAAAGCGCTTTCCCAGCAATCTGAACACTCGCTCACGGCAACCCAACAGCTATCGGCTACCGCTGAACGCGTGACCGAATCGATGAGTGAAATCAGTGGCATTGCTGAGCAAACCAATTTGCTCGCGTTAAACGCGGCCATTGAAGCAGCACGAGCCGGTGAGCAGGGTCGCGGGTTCGCCGTTGTCGCCGATGAAGTGCGTGCACTTTCCAGCCGCACTCAAAGTGCAACCGAACAAATTCAAGCGTCAATACAAGAGATGCACAACACGATTGCACATTGGCAAACTCAGATCCATGAAAGCCATGAACAAACACAGCAGTGTGTTGATACCACGTCTAACAGTATTTCAAGCTTACATGCTGTTGCGACGGCCATCGAAGATGTGGTGGGAAGAACGAATGAGACGCATCATTCCGCGCAAGCGCAACTAGAGACATTTACTGACATTAGTCGCGACATACATAGCATTGAGTCCGTTTCTCAGCAGAACCTCAATGAAGTAAACGATGTCTCAGAGGCAAGCAGCCAACTTCGCGATAAAGTACGCCAGTTCCATGACATCGCTAGGCAGTTCGAATAATCGCTGAGCGCTTCAAATACTAGCTAAGCAGCGCGAATAAAAGCCAAGCAGTGCAAATAAAAGCCAAGCAGTGCGAATAAAAGCGCCATCTGGCGCTTTTATTATTGGATGCCGTGCAAGAACTCAGCGCGTGTCGCTGCATTTTTCTTAAACTGGCCCCCTAACGCCGTTGTGGTCGTTTCACTGTTCGCGTCCATCACCCCGCGTGATTTGACGCAATAGTGTGTCGCTTCGATACGCACCGCGACATTGTCGGTCTCTAGCAGCGTCTGTAACGCGACTAAAATTTGACGAGTCAACCGCTCCTGGACCTGCGGACGCTGGGCAAAAAATCGTACAATGCGATTAATCTTAGACAAGCCAACCACTTTATTGTCGGGCAGATACGCCACAGTCGCACGACCGTCAATGGTTACAAGGTGATGCTCACAGGTGCTAGTCACAGAAATATCTTTTACCCGAACCATCTCATCACATCCCATTTTATTATCAATCATGGTTACTTTGGGAAACTGTGAGTAATCGAGTCCGGAAAAAATCTCATCGACATACATTTTGGCAATACGCGCTGGTGTTTCTGCCAAACTATCATCGGTAAGATCYAAGTCGATCGACTGCAGAATTTCACGCATGTGAAACTCGATTTTTTCTTTTCGTTCTTCAGAAGACATCTTTGATGCTGTTGTCATTGGGGTTTCGATCCCACGCGCGAGCAGAGCTTCCTGAACTTTTTTTGCAGCATCGCTTAATGCCATGATGGATTCCTTTTTAGGTATGCCTTAAGCCGTTCTTTTACTTACACACTGTAGTCACTATCAGATCAGTGTTGTCATTAAATAGAAGCATAACGTTAATATGCCAAAAATACACCTCGCGGAGACTGTGGATTTATCCGCTGGCGTCGGATTGCCTAATCTCAGCAGTTCATTTTTGTCAAGCATCGTGAACATCCATTCGATTTACCTTACGCCAGATGCAAACTTGCTTAAGATCACACCCCTTTCTCTATCTCAAACACCATCATATCAATGAAATCAAACTGTCATTTTTGTTTGATATCGTTTGCAGATTGTATCGTATCGTTGACGCATTCGAATCACAGTCGAAAGTTGATATCCAAATCGACCGCAGCACTCTCCTGCTTAGCAATTATGCTGGCAAAAGACACCTCCCTAGTGAGGTTATTTCAATAATAATAAACACGCGATGGTATATCTTGTCCCCTCTACCGGGGACTTTTTTTATCCCCCACCAAAAAAGATATTATCTTGACATAAAGCCAATTTTTTATTGGCATATTTGTTATTAAGTTAACTACGCTTGAATTAACACCCACCGTTAGTGACTAAGGAGTCATTATGAAGAGACACGTATTGATGGCGGTCATGCTTGCTGCTGGCGTCACCGCCTGTAGCAGTAGCAATGATGCGAACAATGCTAAAAACGAGGTCACAACCTCTGGCGTTGCTCAGCAATGGCAACTGACCATGATTGATCAACAGGCTATCAGTGCGGAAGGATCCCCAACGTTAAACGTCAATAAGGATATGGAAGTCAACGGCTATACCGGCTGTAACCGTTACTTTGGTAAGGCGGAACTCGACAATAATCGCTTCAAGATTGATCGTATGGCCAGTACGAGAATGGCTTGCGCGGAAAACTCAATGGCGTTAGAACAAACCATGAGCCAAGTGTTGGGTCAATGGAGCGACGCTAGCGGTACTTGTTACCGCTCGCTTTTTCACGACACCACCATCCAATGCCAACCTTTATCGACATCAGCTTTCGCTCGCGTCAAGCCTATTTCGCCATAAGCGCATAGTCTTGAAGCCGTCATTTCTTTTTGCTCAGTCACGGTGACGCCGCCGACAAACACAGCAACCCGACTCTCCGGTTCGTCCTCAAAAGGTATCTGAAGCCGTTTAACCGCGGTGACGCATTCTTCACCTAATCGCGAGGCCCCCTCAGTGCGAGGCAATATCGCAATAAATTGACTTCCCGTGTAACGACAGACGAGATCGCCTGGTCGTTTAAGCATCTCATCAATGGCTTGTGCCACTTGGCGGATCAACTGATCACCCGCAACCCGACCGTATTGGCTGTTGTAATTAGATAGGTGCTGGATTTCGACCAGCATTAAGCTCAGGGGTGTTTCATCACGGACCGCGCGCTGGATTTCGCGCTCTAATGCTTGTTCAAATTGGGTTCGGTTATATAACCCCGTCAACCCATCACATTTGGTCATTGATTCTAATCGGCTATTCGCATCTTTGAGCGCATGTGTTTTTTGCTCGACTTGGACTTGAACACTGTACGCCCGTGCCTGCAGGCGATAGAGCAGATAACAAATCACAAAAAAGATGCCACTACCGATCAAAAACGTCCACATTGGCACCCAGCTTTGTCTTTGTTGCATGTAACGGACTGTGGGATAGCCCACCAACTCCCACTCTCGTCCGGCAAATAAAATGGGTTCAGCGGGCTGTTGTGCCAGCGAATCCTTCATTTGTGCCAGTTCAACACGATGGGTATGCAACACTTGGCGATGATTAGGATCGGTGGTATCAATTAGGGTGTAATTGATACCGTCATTGATCACGGTTTTTATCGCAAGATTGACCAGGGTTTCTACATCGATCACTGCCACTAAAAATCCACGCAAATCCTGGGTATCATCCCCTGCTAGTTGTTCGGGATCGACGAGGATCGGCATAATGAGTAAAAAGCCACGCACATCACCATACGCCCGTTCAATGGTAGTGGCAGGCGTAGCCACTGGCACACCAGTATTAAAGCTGGTTTTAAGTGCCTGGCGTGTGATGGGTGTTGAGCCCAAATCATAACCCATCACAGCGTCTGATTGATTGTTACCTGAGGTAAATCTAAGGGGAAAATACATATCACGGCGAGAGGCGGGTACCAACTGGCTCTGATCGTTGAGTTCAACAATAWTGAAGCTTGTTCGATCAGGCTGAGCCGCTGTCATACCTTGTGTGTAATGCCGGCGTTGATGATGCATGACAATATCGGCCCACTCGATCGATTTGAAACTAGGATGACGCTTTAATACCCCAGAGGTTAGAGGCTGAAAATTGCGGGCGTTTAAGCGATGCCCAGCATCGAAGTGATTCTTAACCGCATAAAGCAGCTCAAGACCCAGGTTGACCTCGCGCGCCAGCGCCATTGCCGCATTATTAACATCCTTGTGCAGCTCTTTACGAATGGCTTCTTGCTCTTTTTGATAGAGTAGATGCGCCGTGAATGCCGCAAACCCTACGCCAATAAGCGCCGTTATGATGATGATACTCCATGCACGCCGAGGCATTATTACTATCCTTACCCTATATTACCTACGCAATAAATATGTTAGCTGCGCGATAAATATGCTAGCTGCGCGATAAACATGTTACCTACGCGATAAACGAGGGGGCGTTATAACCCACTTATCTTGTAAGCGTAGTGGGCAAGACTATAAACGATCAATTTTTTAACACTATCTTGGCATGCAGGCTACATTTACCCCATGACAACTGAGTTGAGACAAGTAACGGCTGCAAACATAAACAAGACACCTGCATTTATACGCCACAATGTGGGCTTAATTCGCTTTATTAAGTGCCAAATTTGCGCAGCGAGAGCCAACAAGCCAAACCCAGCCCCGGCAACAAACGCATTAATCTGGCTAGGTGCGATATCTGAATGACTTAACGCCGCCACGCTTGCGACAAACACCATCAGTCCCATAAACGCCATCACACTTGCCAGTGGTAATAACGTGTCAAAAGCCTGCAAACGTGAACGCGCACGCACTAATAGACCATGCCCCAAGCTTGCACCAAGTAACACCAGCTGTAATACCCCGGCGACAACCAGTAGCCCACCCTCAGCCATCAGTATGGTAATCCATGTAACAACGCCCAATAAATTTGCGACATACAACAAAGGAATGGGACCTGACCGACGTGTTTTGCCCGTTTTTGATCGAAACGCAAATATCCCTAACGTTAAGAAGGGTAAGATGGCGAAAAAACTAGATGGAACCAAGATCAACCAAGCAAAAGTCGGCACCCAAAAAGCATGATGAAAACGCCCTCGCTGGCCGGGGCAAATATCGCCCTTCAAAAGGGCTAACGACAACACGAGTTGTGCCCCCAAAACAGCAGACACGATCGCGGGAACAAGTAACACGTACATAACAAAAATTACCTTACATAAAGCATTAAAAAAGAGTCAACTATTGAACTGATTACATTAAAAAGCGCCATCGATCACATTGAATGCACGAAACAGACTCAAAACCGCCAATAAACTGGCATGTTTGTACACTTATACCAACCTTTATGACAGATAAAAACAACATGACCGCACGACGCGATAATAACAAAGTGGCGCGAGCAGCGGGAACCTTTGCACAAACGGAAAGGACAATGGGTGCAATGATGAGTGAGACCTTAGGGCACATTATTTATAAGCTCCAAATATCATTTTTTGAACTTTGGAGTGCAAAAAAACACGCCAACAGTTTTAATAACACGCGTAGTACCTATCTGCGCAGTCGCTTATGTGTACTGTGTTACGTTTGGGCTGGGCTCACGATCGCTTGGTCTGTCGCTGATTTTCTATTCCTATCGGACACTACCGCCGCCGCCCAACTCTCATTGCAACGCTTGCTATTAGGTGGGATGCTGATAACGATTGGTTACGCAGTGAGTCGAGCTAACAATCTAAAATCGGCTAAACTCGGTCTCGTCGCGATGGTGATTGCCACCAACGCCTTTTATTTCTCTGCCAGCCACACCCTTCATTTCCCTACGGAGAACACCGCGTTTTCCTATAGCTACACGCTATTGCCGATCATTCAGATAGTCATGCTCACTATCTTTCCGCTCACCATGCGCGAAAGTTTATCGTTAATGACAATTACTTTAGCTTGCCATCTCTGGGTGGATTCGTTCGGTGGCACCATGACCAGTCCCGACAATATTGCCTCATACTGGTTACAGACAGTGATTGCCTTCATGGTGGTCTGGTCACAGCTTTCGCAATTACATATGATTTTGCGCCTTTATCGCCAGGCGACACTCGATCCGCTCACCGGGATCTATAATCGCCGAATGCTGCTTCAACTGGCAATGCGCGCACTCGCCGTGAGCGAGGAACGACATTCTCCCTTTTCTGTGTTGTTGCTTGATTTGGATAAATTTAAACGCATTAATGACAAATGGGGCCATTACGCTGGCGACGTTGTTTTACAGTCGTTTACACGTACAGTGCAAGAGCGACTAAGAAAATCTGACATCTTTGGTCGTTTTGGTGGCGAAGAGTTTATCGTATTCTTACCTAAATGCAGTGGTGAGGTCACGGCACAAATCGCTAACCGATTACTCGAAGAAGTCGAAAGTATGGATGTGCCAATTGATGAAAGCCGAACGCCGCTCAAGGTGACCGCGTCGATTGGTATCTCCACCTTTCAACCCGGTGACACACTCTCATCATTGATTGAACGAGCGGACAGTGCGCTTTACCAAGCCAAAGCCGAAGGACGAAATTGTGTCCGTGCCTACCAACCGGGTCATCAAACCAGTGTTGATGCACGAAATTCAGTGAGCCGCGACAACATTGATATGCCGACCGAAGCATCACTTTAAATCAGCCGCACGGTGAGTCGACGGCGTTCATGCCATAAGCCCATCGTACGGCAAGCTCATGGCTCAGTATGATACGAGGCCGTGCTCATGGGGCCGCCGTTTGCTGGTGTATTTTGCGAGCGCGGCTTCGACTCACCACCCGGGATAACCCAAACACCAAACCTAATAAAACCAGTCCCAACGCTAATGCGGCAATGACCACGCCGAACCATGCATAATGCTGCCAAGCCGCGATGAGATAAAAGCCGCCAAGACTGCCACCGACATAATAATGTACCAAATACAAAGCCGTTGCGGTTGCTTTGCCTTGTGCAGCTTGGCGGCTCACCCACCCATAAGCTAAAGAGTGAGTGAAAAAAGCCCCACCGCTAACCACCAACAACCCAATAACTATCCAAGGTATATCATGACTTAATGTCACTAATACGCCTAGCATCGCCACCAAGGTGCCAAAGGCCATGCCTCTGATTGCACCATACTTGAGCACCCACCGGCCACTGAGCCGTGATGTCACCGTACCGGCGAGATAACAAACAAATACCGATGACACCAAGCTTACCGGTAACTGATAAGGAGGCGCTACAAGTCGAAAGGCGGTGACCGAAAATAAATTAACAAACAATGCAAAGTTTACCCCACCAATAAGCATGGCTATCCACAAACTTGGCGTACGTAAATGCGACAAGACCCCACGTGAATGGGTGAGCAACGATGTTCTACCTGGGGAGAAATAGCGTTGACGAGGCAGCAATTTTGTCACGATCATCACTCCCGCCAGTGTGAAGGCCGCCATGGCGAGGACCGCACCATGCCAGCCCCACCAATCGGTCATTATGCCACCAGCAACGCGACCAGAAATGCCACCCAGTGAATTAGCACTGATGTAACTGCCCACGGCGATCGCTAACGCCTTGGGAGAAAACTCTTCGGCCATGTAAGCGACCGCCACCGCCGCGAATCCACCAAGAGACAAGCCCATCAACGCGCGCAGCAGAACAATCATCCAAAATGATGAGGTACTCGCCATCGCAAGCCCAACAAGCGGCAGCATCCATAAGCTGGTCAGCATCACAGGCCGACGCCCAATACGTTCAGAGAGCACCGCCCAAGGCACTAAGGAAAAGGATAACCCTAGCGTTGCCGCCGCAAGCAACCAGTTCGCACGCGTTTCACTGATCCCATCACTGGCTGCAAACACAGGCAACATCGGTTGGAACAAGTAAAGGTTACAAAAAATCAGAAAAGAGCCGAACGCAAGTGCAAATGCCGTCAGCCGATAACGTGATGAGCCAAGCTCAATCATGASAACCTCACCGTTTAGTCAGATGACCCTATACTAGCAACGGCAATGTGCGTAATAAAATAGATTCACGTTAAGTTAGTTTCATTGTCAGCTATTAGTGCGTCACAATGCCGAACATCACATATTGCCCCTATACTCTATGCAGGAATATCGCTAAAATCGCCGGCCAATTAATCGCCCGCTTTGGCGCATGACTGCAAATCATTTGCTCACACGCGCGGCAGACCAAGAGACAAAGACGTGACACCGACTGCTATATACGACTATACCCCCTACTGGGCCGCTTGCTTCGGGCCTGCGCCTTTTTTGCCAACCAGCCGAGAAGAGATGGATATTCTTGGTTGGGACAGCTGTGACATCATCATTGTCACGGGCGATGCCTATGTCGATCACCCCAGTTTTGGTATGGCCGTGATTGGACGCACCTTAGAAGCACAAGGCTTTCGAGTCGGGATCATTTCGCAACCCAATTGGCAAACTAAAGAAGACTTTATGGCACTCGGTGAGCCTAACCTGTTTTTTGGTGTCACCGCGGGTAACATGGACTCGATGATCAATCGCTACACAGCGGATCGTAAACTGCGCCATGATGATGCTTACACCCCGAATAATGAGGGGGGTAAAAGACCTGATCGTGCTGTCTTGGTGTATTCTCAACGTTGTCGAGAAGCTTACAAACAAACACCCATCGTGCTCGGAGGCATTGAAGCAAGTTTACGCCGCCTGGCTCACTACGATTATTGGTCAGACAAAGTTCGTCGCTCTGTGTTGTGTGATGCAAAAGCCGATATCTTATTATTTGGTAACGCGGAACGTGCATTGATTGACGTTGCACACCGCTTGTCACGCGGAGATTCATTGGCCAATATGACGCGTATCGCGGGCACAGCCGTAATGATGAAGTCACCGCCTGAGGGAATGGCAGAAGTAGACTCAACCCGCATCGATAAGCCGGGTAAAGCAATGACGATGCCTAACCCTTATGCCACTGAGACCCAGTGCGAGACCAGCAAAAAAACGGAACCTGACGCGGCGAAACCGATTAGTATTCGCCCTTCTCGCCACGATGCCAAAAACACCTTTGTTCGCTTACCCTCGTTTGAAAAACTCAAAAACGACCGGATTTTATATGCGCATGCCAGTCGAGTGATGCATTTAGAGGCGAATCCCTACTCTGCACGTGCGCTCGCGCAACAGCATGGTGACCAACTGCTTTGGATTAATCCCCCTCCGGTGCCGCTGACCACAGAAGAAATGGATTACGTTTTTGGCTTACCTTACGCCCGCGTGCCGCATCCGCAATACGGCCAAGCTAAGATCCCGGCTTACGATATGATTAAAACGTCGGTGAATATCATGCGCGGCTGTTTTGGTGGCTGTTCGTTCTGTTCAATTACCGAGCATGAAGGCCGGATTATTCAAAATCGCTCGCAAGCGTCGATCATTGAAGAGCTTAATGATATCCGCGATAAAGTGCCCGGCTTTACAGGCACCATTTCAGATTTAGGTGGACCGACAGCCAACATGTATCGCTTAGGCTGTGCCGATCCGAAAGCTGAGCGAAACTGTCGTCGCCCGTCCTGCGTTTTCCCAAAAATTTGTGACAAGCTCAATACCGATCACCGTCATACCATCGACCTCTATCGTAAAGCCCGTCAAGTCGAAGGGATTAAGAAGGTGCTGATCGCATCAGGCGTACGTTACGACCTCGCGATCGAATCTCCAGAATATGTCAAAGAGCTGGTCACGCATCATGTCGGTGGATACCTCAAAATCGCGCCCGAGCACACCGAGAAAAACACCCTCGATCTGATGATGAAGCCTGGCATGGGGGCGTACGATCGATTTAAAGCCTTGTTTGAGAAATACAGTAAAGAAGCGGGGAAAAAGCAGTATTTAATTCCCTACTTTATTGCCGCTCATCCTGGCTGTACCGACGAGGATATGGTGCATCTGGCGTGCTGGTTGAAAGAGAATGACTTTGAGTGCGACCAAGTGCAAAACTTTTACCCATCGCCAATGTGTAACGCCACAGCGATGTATCACTCAGAGACCAATCCACTCAAAAAGGTACGTTATAAAAAACGCGAAGCACTGACCGTCGCCAAAGGAGAGCGCCAACGTCGCTTACATAAAGCCTTATTGCGTTATCACGATCCGGCGAACTGGCCACTGATCCGTGAGGCGTTGGTCTCGATGGGTAAAAAACATTTAATTGGTAACGGCCCGAAATGCTTAGTCCCCACAGAAGATGGCGTAGCGACAACAGGTCGCCAGCGTCGCTCAGGGCGTCACGGCACTCAGCGCTTTGCCACTAAGCATCCAAAGCAGCCCGATATCCGCCAGCCTAACAGGCACAAACCGAAGACACATAAACAAGCGGGTTCCAACGCCAAGCGTCGAGATAAACGGACTTAAGATTTGTAGTCAAACGTCACTATACGGCTCAAGGCTCAAGGACAAAAGACAAAGAACAGAAAATAGAAAGCAAAACGCCCCAACAATGGGGCGTTTACGATAACGTGTCGGCGTTAGGCCAATATAAGCGATGGTGATTACGGCCTTGGCTAACGGATAAGCTCCATAACGATGACGCCCAATGCCAGCACGCATGCAATGGCCCCAATGACCCAAGCAATTTTTTTCTGCGTGCTCTCTTCCAAGTATTGCGCAGCGGTAATACCGAGTAAAACTAGCAAGATAATAACAACTGTTTTAAGCATTTGTTTGCCTTAGCTTTTAGCTCTTTATTTTACTGTACGCGAAATAACCACAGGTGCAATCCTTTAATTTATACGTTGCCAGAGCACGCAAGATCAGTGCGCGTATGCGCAAGTCGCAATAATACCTGCAGTGGATGCAACAGCGGTGTCTCACTAAATCGCTTCACTTGGCTACGGCACGAATACCCAGTTGCGACAACCCGCTCTTTGGGTAAGTCAGCCAGTTTAGGTGACCAACTTAAATCATAGATGGCTTCTGAGGTATCGCGCTTATCGGCTTCATGGCCATAGGTACCCGCCATGCCACAGCATCCTACAGAGACGGGTTTAAGCTCTGCGCCAAAATGGGCGAATAAATCAACCCACTGTTGCTCTGCATGAGGTAACTGCGTTTTTTCTGTGCAATGACCAAATAAGTACCAAGGCTCGGACGTATGCTCAGCCTTTGCTGGTAGGCTAGGCACCACATTCGTTAACCACTCATGGCTCAGTAGGACGTTAAAATCACCACGATAACGGCCCAGCGCCTCTTGATATTCATCGCGGTAACACAGCACTAAAGCAGGATCGACACCCACCATCGGAATATTCAGCGCCGCTAGCTGATTTAAAAAGCCAGCGGTATTACGCGCGGTTTGGGCAAAACGTCGTAGAAAACCTTTTACGTGTTGTGCTTTACCGTTGGGCTTAAAGGGAATCAGCATCGGCACTTTTCCCAGTCGACGGACCAACTTGATCAAGTCGTGAATCAGTGGCGCTTCATAAAAACTGGTAAACGGGTCTTGCACGATCAACACATAGTTTTCACGCTCTTGCGTGGACAAGGCTTGTAGCCACTCGAGATCAAATTTGAGGGCATGATCGCCTGCCAATGCCTGGGCCAATGTCGGCACCGATAAAGCGGGTGTATCGGTGTAACCAATGAGTTTGGCTGTTAACCCTTGTGCCCACTGGGGTTGGGTTGCGGCATTGACTAACCTAGGCGCTTTAGCCATTAATGGCAGCAAGCTTTCAATATTTGCGACCAGATGATCTTTAATCGGACGCGGATAACGGCTGTAGTACAACTGCATAAACCGGGAACGAAAGCTGGGGACATCGACTTTAATCGGACACTGACTGGCGCACGCTTTACACGCCAGGCAGCCACTCATCGCTTCCATAACCTCATGGCTAAAGTCATCCGCCTCTTTTTGGCGGGTAAAGTAACGCCCGAATTTCGCCATCATTTCACGGACTGAGGGAGATTGCGTCATGAGTGCTTGCTCGACATCCAACGGATCAACGCCCTGCTCCGCGAGCAAACGTAACCACTCGCGCACAATCCCTGCCCGGCCTTTAGGTGAGTGTCGACGGTCATAACTGACTTTCATCGACGGACACATGGGTGACGACGTATCATAGTTAAAGCACAACCCGTTGCCATTGCATTCCATCGCGCCTTTAAAGCTATCTCTGACCTCAACCGGGATCTGGCGGTCATAAAAACCGCGCTTGGTATCATCGACCTGCACCAAAGCATCGTCGCTGTGAATCGGGGTACAAATTTTTCCAGGATTCATCCGGTTTTGCGGATCAAAAGCCGCTTTTACCCGACGCAATTGCCTGAACAGGGTCTCACCAAAAAAGGCAGGACCGTACTCAGAGCGATAGCCTTTACCATGTTCGCCCCACATCAATCCGCCGTATTTCGCCACCAGTGCTACGACCTGATCAGAAATGGTCTTCATCACCCGCTCTTGTTCTGGATCGCACAAGTCAAGCGCGGGGCGCACATGCAATACCCCAGCATCGACATGGCCAAACATGCCATAGTGCAGATGATGGCTATCGAGTAATGCGCGGAACTCACTGATAAAGTCCGCCAAGTTTTCTGGTGGCACACAGGTGTCTTCGGTGAAGGCAACAGGTTTGGCCTTGCCTTTCGTCGCGCCCAGTAATCCAACCGATTTTTTGCGCATGGCATAGATTTTATTGATCGACGCCAGATCACGGCAGATCTGATAACCAATCACGCCTTTTTGCTGTTTCGCTATCAAGCGATCGAGTTGCTCACACAGGGTCGTAATTTGTGCCTCAATGTCGTCGGCATCATTGCCAGCAAACTCGACCATATTAATGCCGTGCATGACCTTACCCGGCACATCCTCCAGCAGATCACTGACGGTATGCCACACAATATCATTACGCGCTAAATCAAGGACTTTAGCATCAATGGTTTCAACTGAAAGCGCCTTGGCTTCTACCATCATGGGCGCATTACGCAACGCTGAATCGAAGCTGTCATATTTGATGTTCACCAAGGTGCGTACACTTGGAATGGGCGTAATATTGAGCTTGGCTTCGGCGATGAAAGCTAAAGACCCCTCGGCGCCACAGAGCACACGGCCAATATCGAATTCCGTTACTGTTTGATCGTAAACATGTTTAAGATCATACCCAGTCAAAAATCGGTTGAGTGGCGGAAAGGTGTCAGTGATCAGATCACGATGTTCGCGACATACGGACGACACGGTTTCCAGGGCACGTCCGGCTAAATCACCTCGCGCCATCGCTTGCTTGAGCGGCTCCGGCTTAAGCGGTTGGGTCTCCAACACACTGCCATCAATCAATACAGCTTTTAAGCCCAGCACATGATCCGACGTTTTGCCGTAACGTAACGACCCCTGCCCCGATGCATCGGTATTGATCATCCCACCGATCGTGGCGCGATTACTGGTCGATAAATCCGGCGAGAAAAAGTAGCCATACGGACGCAATACATCATTGAGCTGATCTTTAATCACCCCAGCTTGAACACGCACCCACCCTTGTTCAGGGTTGACCTCTAAAACCTGGTTCATATGACGGGAGATATCCACCACCACATGTTGGGTCAGTGACTGACCATTAGTTCCTGTGCCGCCGCCGCGTGGCGAAAACTTAATGTCACTGAAAGGTGGGGCTTGAACGGTCTCACCAATGATGCGCAGATCATCAACCGACGACGGGAAAAGAACGGCTTGAGGCAGTGCTTGGTACACACTGTTATCCGTCGCTACCGCCAGACGGCTTGCGTAGGTCGATTCGATATCGCCCTGAAAACCCGCGTCTTGCAAAGCGGTAAGAAAATCAACGACGGCGGACGACAAGCCCGCCTGTGGGTGTATTGCCGGTATCATTGCGGTTCCTGTGCGAGTATCACCATGCCTGGTGCAATTTTAGTTATGCGCCTACTTTACCTTAACTCTTGGCACAGCCAAAGCGATCACAGGGTAAATCCTTCGCGAGTCAATCCTTAAATCCTCATCACCATTCCCGCCAACCGAGCCTAGTGCTTGACCATCTCGCAAGCTCTGGGCTCGCAATCAAAATCCAAGGCCCTAAACTCCACGCTGCCATGGATACAACGATCAAGACAATCCAACTCATTCCCGTCACCTGCACCACGCCCCAAGCGGCCAGAAGCAGCCCAGCGACCCCCAAGAAAATCCAGGCCAAGGTCAATAGTTTTCCCATCATGCTCGCGGCCGGTTTATGACTGGGGAAAAGCTTGTGCCAGACCTGACCGGTATATATCCCAGCGCTTAATGCGGCTAAGTAGAGCAGATCGGGTAACTTTAATGCTAACGCCAATAATGCTAACAACACACAGACCAATAGCCACAGCCGGCCGGTGGTCAGTAGCGGCCGATCTTTCCCTATGGTCACTGCATCTATTTTCACGGTTATCCAGGCTAGGCTGCTTCCCACTAAGGCGCCAATCACCACATCACTAGCAAAGTGAACGCCCAAATACATGCGGTTGAGCCCCATCAAAATCATCACCGCCAAAGCAAGCACTAACGACCCATATGCCTGTCCATGCGTATCACGACGCTTTAGGTACCAGGCGGTGACAACGGCTGCCGCTAATAAGGTGTGACCGCTTGGCACCGTAAAGCCACTTGCCTTACCGATTTGCAAGTCAGGCCATAGGTAAAACGGTCTTGGCATCGCAAATCCTGTTTTTAACGTGATAGAGACAGTCGCCGCACTGATCAAAAGAAAAAGCAGCGACAGCGCCGATTTATGGCCACGAAAAATAAGAAATAGTGGTACCAAGGCAACGTAAAATGCAATTTCTCCTAAGATGTTGATCAGTCTGAATAAGTATTTAGTCATCGCGCTCGCGACATCGCCCAAGTGCGCGACCACCGTTTGTAGGCCAGAGACGAGGCCATACTGACTTACGTAAAAGGCAGGCGCTAGGGCACTAAAATCCGCTAAAGCAGCGACATCACTGCTAGGCGTTTTTGCCGCCAGAGACCATAGCAACTCACCGCGATCTTTAAATCGATAGCGATAGTCGCCTGCCTGTGCAGGCGGTATTAACAAGGCTTTATCGATTTCAGATCCAAAGTGCAGCGCCTGCCAAACCGGCAACACGCCTGTGCCATTGGCGTTCGAGACAACCGGTAGCGGCGTTTGGCTTTGGCAAGCAAACAATACCCCACGTTTATCTTTGTGAGCGACCTTCCCCACATTGACGTGAAGAGCCGTTTCTTCAAACACTTCGCGCGCCAGGGCTCGGGTCGGTGATTCAGCCAAATTCACTCGTCCACCGGGTAAACCATATCGCCCGGTGACTCTATCTTTTATCAACAGTAGTCGCCCAGCAGGATCGGTAATCACACAGGCGACCCCTGCGATCCCTTGCTCCGTTGAAAACGTATCGTCACCCTGTGCTAAGGCATAACTCGACACCCACCAACTAAATACTGACAATAGTACAGCGATACTCCGTTTCATTCGGCGGCTCCTGAATGCACCTGTCCTGATAAAAGATAAGGAAAAAGAATGACACAGCCAGACCCTCTCAGTCCCTATTATTACCATCATAACTTTCAAAGCTTGATCGGTTTAGTGTCTGAACGTGACTGGGATCTGCTCACAGGCAAAGAACGGACTTGGCTTACCTGCTTTCAACAGCTTAGCTTCAAAGCCCAATGTTTGCTGGTCCGTTTATTGATGCGCCGCCATGATTACTTCTTAGCCGACAAACTGATCTATCCCGAGCTCGGAGACACCAGGCCACTGCTCCACAACTTGGCCGATAACGGATTTGTCAGCATCACCGATACTGCTCCCGCTGACGTCTTATTTAACCTACTGAGTAAGGCGCAATTGATCGATGCGTTTCCAGCGGTGGCCTTAGCGAAAAGTGCGAGTAAGACACAGTGGCAAACAGCGATCACTGACACCTATGACGATCCGCTCATCAGTCCCTACGCGCTAGTCGTCTGCCACCAACCGGACCTACTCCCCGTCTTGTTGTTATTGTATTTTGGTAATTCACGCCAAGATTTGAGCCAATTTGTCGTCGCCGAGCTCGGTATTCAGCAATTTGAATCGTATCCTGTGAGTCAGTCTGAGCGTTTGTTTCAACACCGCCAACACATTGATGATTGGCTGCACTTGTCTGCGCTTACCGACACGGTTTGGCAAGCAAAGAAAGCCAAGCGTCCAGCGTTGATTCTTGCGCTACAATCACGCCTTCCTCAGCCGTTTGAGTGGCCGCCACTTGAGCGCAAACGGCAACGGTTAGTTAATCGTATTGCACGTGAGTTTGAGCGCCACGATGACTTCCCTTGTGCCACATTGCTTTACCAAACCACCACGCAACCGCCAAGCCGGGAGCGACAAGCTCGCATGTTGATTAAACAAGGTTATATTGATGACGCATCACGCATCATTGCGGCCATGCTCGACGCGCCTCACGATGAGGAAGAATATGACGTCGCCTGTCGTATCGCCAAACAAAAGCCCCTCAGAGAGCATGCCCGTTTGGTGCCGACAAACTCAGTCAATCCTGCCATTGTGGATAGTGAGACATTGACACTCCCCCTTGAACATCGGGTGGAATGGGACGTTGCGGCGTATTATCGATGCCGAGGCTGGCAAGTATGGTATAGCGAAAACAGTTTGCTGAATGCGCTGTTCGGACTCTTTTTTTGGGACATTCTGTTTTTACCCATCAGTGGCGCCTTTGTGAATCCATTTCAACGTGGCCCGCGCGACCTGTATAGCGACGACTTTGTCACCAAAAGACAGCCCCAAATTCATGCGCGCTTAGCAAACATTGATCAAGCACGCGATTGGATAGCACGACACTATCAACAAAAACAGGGGCTCAGTAATGATTGGGTCAACTGGTCTGTGATTGAATGGCCGCTGCTTGACGCCGCCTTACACGCCCTCAGCGACACACAGCTCAGCGCGTGTTTTAAGCGCATTTTGTTCGATCGACGCCATAATCGACGCGGTCACCCCGATTTGTTTATGTATCGAGGCGATGCCTACCAATGGGTGGAAGTGAAAGGCCCAGGAGATGTGTTGCAGCCTCATCAAAGCCGCTGGCTTCAGTTTTTTCACCAGAATGGCATTTGTGCCAAAGTCGTCTATGTCACTTCAGCTACGTCAAACAGCTAGTCAGGTCTAATCGTCAATAGAAACGACCAATGTATGTGACGTTGTCACTTAGCGTCTTCAGTATGAGGATTAAAGATGTAGTGCGAGCCATCGTAAACAAGTCGTTTAATCAAGGCTTCGCAGTGTTTAAGGCCACCGCGGTCAAACGATACGCCGTAGCGTTGCATTCCCCATTTTTGCTGACGGTTTTCCACTTGCCCGCTTAATACAAAGCAATCGTCGCTATCGGGCGCTTGGATTTGTATCGCGATTTGATGGTGCTTTTCAAAAACGGGCGCTATAGCATCAAAACTAAACCCACAGCCACCTGCAGAAATATCGGTAAGATTGACCGACAAACGACGACTACCTAGAGGAACTTCACCTTTCACATTTAATTCATAACGATTATCT
>NZ_MUFH01000511.1:0-1719 GCF_001996115.1 Salinivibrio sp. MA427 | reverse complement strand
TGATGAAATAACCAATTTAGAGAGGGTTGCTGGTTTTAAACTGCCAGAAGAGATGAAGGAAATTTATAAAAATTATAATGGGGGGCAGCCTCAGCCATCTTTTGTTCATGATGATAGAAACTTCTACCCAATTAATTCATTTTATTCTATATCCGAGGTTGTTGAGTCGTTTAATGAATTTGACGATGAATCATTACCTGTTGGTTTCAGAAAGCATGAAATGTTACCTTTTGGCTATGATCCAGGCTCTGGTATCTATTCGATATCTTTACGGGAAAATGACTTTGGTACTGTGTATTTCTATGTGTTGCATGAAGAAGCCGAAATCTTTGGTGTATGGAGCTCATTTAAATCGTTTATTGAATCAATAGTTGACGAACCTGAAGCTCTATAAAAAGCCTGCGGGTTCAACCACGAAGTGCAACACTCTCGTCTGCAGCCTGACATAACTTGTTAAAGATAACGTTAGGCTGGCTAAAAGAGGRTATCCATAGTTCTGTGTCACCGATTCATTACAATCGGCATAGTTGTCGCTCCGCCCTTCGACTTTGCTGATTAACTGCGGCAGCGTCACGTTCCAGTATTACATTGGAGGTATCCACGTTTCTGATGCTTCCAACATACTTGCGTGCAGCGCCAAAAACTCCGCCATGACCGCACAGGCCGTGTACTAGACCCCCTTAACTCACATTGAACTGCCCAACGGCACGCGGTATCGCTACCGCTACGACCCCTTTGGGCGACGTATCGCCAAAGAATGTGCGCACAGCGACACACAGACTCACTACCTGTGGGACGGCGCGCACATCGTGCAGCAGCAACAGGCCACGGCTGATGGGCAGGTGTTGCAACAAACCGAATACCTCTACGAGCCCGGCAGCTTCCGCCCGATGGCGCAAGTCACCCACCATAATCAAGGTAGCGAGCTGCATTACATCGTGACCGACCACGNCCGGCAGCTTCCGCCCGATGGCGCAAGTCACCCACCATAATCAAGGTAGCGAGCTGCATTACATCGTGACCGACCACGCGGGCACACCGCAAGAGCTGTGTAATGAGCAAGGTGATATTGTCTGGCGGGGAGAGCAAGCGCTATGGGGCCATTATCACGGGCAATCACAACGGCACTGGCAACGACGCGAAGAAGCGGCCAACGACAGTATACAGTGTGACCTTCGCTACCAAGGGCAAATCGAAGACTCGGAATCGGGCCTTTACTATAACGTAAACCGTTATTACGATGCAGACAGTGGCCAGTATCTTAGCCCAGACCCAATAGGGTTTGCGGGAGGATTAAGGCCACAGGCGTATGTTGCCAACCCACTAGAGTGGGTGGATCCGTTGGGGCTGACGAGTTGTGAGCTTGCTAAAAAGATGGAAGAGTCGGGAGTTCCTAGACCTAAAGACTCAGCAGTTCACCATATTGTAGGGGAAACATCAAAAGGAGCTAAGCCTTCTAGGGATATATTGAAAAAGCACAATATCGATATTAATGTTGCAGAAAATGGTGTTTTCCTTCCAAACAAAAATAACCAAGATAACATGTCAGGTATTTTGCATAATGGCAGACATCCTGATGATTATATAACAGCAGTAAATGTTAGAATTGAACAAGCTGATATAAGAGGTGGTAAGCCGGAAGTTCTCAATGAACTAAAGAGTATCAGGGATGTTCTTTCCAATGCAGGACGAGACTCAAGCTGGTACACAATATTATGA
>NZ_MUFH01000510.1:0-1022 GCF_001996115.1 Salinivibrio sp. MA427 | reverse complement strand
GTATTTACAGCCTCAGGGGCAGCACACCTTATTTAACTACGCAGCCGTCACCGAGGCCGATAAAGCGACCCTCGATCATTACATTCGCATGCTTACCAAGCGCGATCCGCGCACCCTGAGCAAAGACGAACAATATGCTTACTGGGTCAACCTTTACAATGCGGTCACGGTGACGCTGATTTTGGACGCCTATCCAGTCAGTTCTATCACCAAACTCGGTGGACTCTTTAGCTTTGGTCCGTGGGATGATGACGTAGTGACGGTGGCGGGCGAAGCCCTCACGCTCAATGATATCGAACACCGTATTTTGCGTCCGCTATGGCAAGATCCGCGTACCCACTATGCGGTCAATTGTGCCAGCCTTGGCTGTCCTAACCTGCAACCGCAAGCCTTTCAAGCCGACACCTTGGATGCGCAATTAGAACAAGCTGCCTACACCTTTATTAATAGTGATAAAGGCGTGAGTCAGCAGGGTAATCAGTGGCAGCTTTCTTCTATCTATGAGTGGTTTGAGACTGACTTTGGCGGCAGTGAACAAGGGGTGATCACCCATATCAATCAATATAGAGACATCAAGCTTCCCAAGGATGCACGCTTGGATTATGACTACGACTGGWCGCTTAACCAACTCGCGGACTAAAAGGCTTGGTGAACACTAAGCCAATCAGTACAATAGCACCGTACTCATTGGGGAGCCTCATGGCTGAGATTGCGCGCGGCGCTAAACCCATCGAACCTGATCCAGCTAACACTGGCGTAGGGATTGAGACTTGATGTTGCCATCAACTTGCCTCAACACCCACGCCCAACTTAGGAGCGTGCTGTGAAAGTTATTACCTCTGTTCTCACTCTGGTTTCTTTATCGCTGTTATCACTCAGCGCCCGTGCCGCCGACCCTCTAACGGTCTATACCTATGATTCTTTTATCGCCGATTGGGGCGCAGGGCCAAAAATCAAAGCCGAATTTGAAAAACGCTGTGACTGCCAATTAGAGTTTGTGTCTCTTAGTGACGGTGCTGCTC
>NZ_MUFH01000051.1:0-12239 GCF_001996115.1 Salinivibrio sp. MA427 | reverse complement strand
CTAACAAGGCAGTTATGTTTAAAAAACTTTCCCTCAAGCACAAGCTGGCGGTCTCTGCCGGGCTTGCCATTATTATCGGTGGCTTTCTGGTCGAGGCGCTTTCTTTTAGAGCCTCTTTGTCGCGACTCGATACAGAAGTGGCGCAACGACTAGAGAGTACAACAGCGTCGTATAATCAGTATGTGTCGGATTGGGTGGCATCCAAAGAGCGAGCCATGACATCACTGACCCGCGAAGCGGATCCAGACAACATGGTTACTCACCTCAAACAGGTTCGCGATTCGGGCGGATTTGATAATGTCTTTCTCGCGTATCCGGACGGTAGCCAAGATAATGCCAATGGGGTGGTGTTGCCGCCTGGTAATGACGACCCTAGAAAATGGGGCTGGTACACCAATGCCAAGGCTTCGCCGTCTAATGTGTTTWTGGATAATCCAACGGTAGCTGCAGCAACGGGGGCGAATGTTGTCTCATTGGGTAAAGCATTGCAGTTTAATGGGCAAACCTTGGTGTTGGGCGCAGATGTAGAGATTGGCGATATCATCGAGGGCTTGGAGAAAGTTATTTTGCCTGGCAGTGGTTATATGTTTATTGCCAACCAGGATGGCAATATCTTTACTCATGCGAACACCGATCTGCTTAATCAATCCATCAGTGAACTAGGGTTATCGTTTAATACGATAAAATCGGCGATGAATGTGTGGGGACAAATTGCGGTCACTATTGCGGTTGTTATTGCATGTACGCTGTTATTTAACTTACTGGTTAATATACTGTTTAGGCCGTTAACCAATGTTTCCAACGCGTTGGAACAAATTGCTCATGGTAGCGGTGATCTTACGCAACGGATTGAGGTAGAAAGCGACGATGAAGTGGGGCAGTTGGCAAAAAACTTCAACACTTTCGTTGGCAGTATGCATCAGCTCATCAGCCATATTCGTGAACAAGCGCAGCAGTTGACCTCGCAATCAGATAGCAGTACGGAACGCGCTCACCGTAACGTAGATGATATTAATCAACAGCAACAAGAAGTCACTATGGTGGCCACGGCGGTTACTGAACTGGCCTCCGCCACGCAAGAGATTGCTTCTCACGCTGAGCACACGGCCAGCACAGCGCAAGCGTCGACGGAAAGTACCGATAACGGGCGTGCGGTGGTTGAAAATACCAAAATATCGATCACACGCTTATCGGATGAACTCAAGCAGGCGAGCACCATCGTTGCCGAGTTGGACAAACACTCGCAAGAGATTTCAACCGTATTATCGACCATTCAAGGTATTGCCGAGCAAACCAATCTGTTGGCGTTGAATGCGGCGATCGAGGCGGCACGTGCGGGTGAACAAGGTCGCGGTTTTGCGGTGGTAGCCGACGAAGTTCGTATCTTATCGCAACGTACACACGCGTCCACAGAAGAAATTAAATCAACGATCGAGACCTTGCAAACCACGACTGCTAGCGCTGTATCGACCATGGAAAGCAGTTCATCCTTGGCGGGCGACTCGGTTGCTGATGTTGATAAAGCTACTGCGGCGCTGAGTGAAATTGATGCGGCTGTAAATCAGATAAGTGATATGGCGACGCAAATTGCCACGGCAGCGGAAGAGCAGACTCATGTCACGAGTGAAATCACACAGAATATTACCTCAATCAAGGATGTGTCTGAGCACTTAGTACACAGCGCTAACGATACCTCACAAGAGGCGGATAATCTGCGTCATCAAGCCACGAAACTGAACGACAAAGTCTCGACCTACAAGCTGTAGGTTTGATGATTTATTGGTGTTAAGCTAATCACGTAGGCCAGCGTTCACCTTGGTACCAACATGGTGAACGCTTTTTTTTGAAAAAAATGCAAAAAAACAGGGAACTTCTGAGACAGTAGTCAGTCACAAAGGGTACTGAAGCAATTAAAAAAGGTTTTATGTTAACCCTACTGCGACATTTTCGTACATCTTTTATCTTCTTTCTACTCGGCATCGGTTGCCTGCTCGCTTTCAACCTTTCCACACCACAAATAGCTGCAAACAGTTCGATACAAGAGCTATTCGCCTTCATTCCTCTTGCATGGTTGTTTTTAGGCATGAGTGCTGTCACCTTCTTCTTGAATATGGTGCAGACGATGCTGGGGATTAAACGCCAACACATTGACTGTTAATGCCATCGATTATTAATACCAAGGTCCAGAGGAAGCAAATGATACAGCGTAATGGCCGAGAGCTGGATATTGATATTGGTAATAAGCATTTTGCGATTCAGCGTCGTTATGAAGCCTTTGGTGCATTTAACGACCTGTTGATTGCGATCTGGTTTTTGATTGGAAGCTTCTTTTTTCTCAATGATGCATTGATAGAAAGCGGCACCTGGCTCTTTATCGTCGGGAGTGCGCAGCTTCTGCTTAAGCCGAGTATCAAATTAACAGGATTGGTGCACGTCTCACGCGTGCACCAACGTGTTCAAAAGCAAGGTGTTCAAAAGCAACATGTTCAAAATAACTGATGTTCATATGTGAATCACAGATATATTGAAGATGATAAAAAAGGCGGGTAAATGCTCCCGCCTTTTGTTTTTCTATGCGTTAGCCGAACACCTGTAGCTGAAGGGCAACAAAGAAGCCAATCGATATCCCGACGACTAATAACGTTGATAAACGGGTGCACGCTAAGCCAATGGCAACCACCGCTCCTAGCAAATAAGGGTTGGTAGTAGAGATAGCCAGTTTATCTTCGGGAAAGAATACAATCGGCACCCACAGCGCGGTCAATACCGCCGGTGCTGAGTAGGTAAGTAGCCGTTGCAATCGAGGACCGATGCGCACAGGTACACTGCGTGCAAGCAGAAGGTAGCGCACGGAGAAGGTGATCAACGCCATGGCGACGATCATTAACCAGTAGTTCATGATGTCATCCTCCTAGCGGGTAGCGATTCAGCCAGCAACCCCGACGCCATGCCAACTCCGGTTGCCATAATCAGCGCATGGGGGATCTGGTAATAGGTGAGTAGCAACATGCTTAAACCGCTCGCTAAGGCGCACAGTAAAACGGGCCGTGTTTTTATACTGGGTACCGTGAGCGCGATGAATGTTGCCGCAATGGCAAAGTCGAGCCCAATGGCCTCCAATGCTTTAAGTTGTGACCCCGCCAAAATGCCCGCTAAGGTGGCAAGATTCCAACCGATGTAAAACGCCGCGCCGGTATAAAGGGCATAATGTTTAGAAAACCTATCGTGCTTGCGAGTATGTGCGGTTGAAAGTGCATACATTTCGTCAGTCAATAAGAAGCCAAGGCCGAGGCGCCACTTGAGAGGCAAAGGAGTAATGTACTGACGAAAGTGTGCGCCATATAACAGGTGGCGTGCGCTGATCACCAAAGTAGAACCCAACACGGCGGGTAGGCCAGCCGCACTGCCGACCATCATGGTGCCGGACAACTGCACTGCACCCGCGAAAACGAGTAATGACATCGCCTGTGTTTGCAAGGCACTAAAGCCCATTTGCAGCCCTAATGAGCCACATAAAATTCCCCACGGGAGAACGGCGAGGCAAAGCGGACTAACATCGCCTAATGCGCGCCATAGCGATGCTTTGGGAGCATGCACCTCTTGTGCAGCGTTATGCATAGGTCACCTTCTTGTTGTGTTTTCCGTCTAGTCTAACCGACCCAATGATAATGATGGTTAGGTTTTTTGGCGACGAGCCCCTCTTTTTGCAATTGAGTAAAAAGCGCATCGACAGTGTCTTGGCTTAGCGCATACTCAGTGCTTACCGCTTTTTTACTACAGCGTATCGTTTTGGCAGCAAGTGCGGTTTTTATATCGGTATAAGGGAATCCAAGCGTCTCATCGTTAGGCGTTTCAGGCAAGGAGGTTGCTTGGTCTGAGGCCGTCTGGGTCTTGCGCGATGTTGCAGGTGCAGTCGCGTTTAAAGGGCCGCTGTGTGGGTGATGGTACCAGTGGCGAAAGCGTTGTTCCTCACCGATGACGCCAACAAAAAAAGCCGCGAATAAATCTAATAAGACGGAAAGAAATATCACCAGCCAAGATTGGGCCTGATCCGTGCTCACCCCTAAGGTATTGGCGAGATTACTGATGAGTCCTAAAACGGAGCCTTGAGCCACCGCCGGTAAACTGTCACGCGTTAATGCCAGTTGTTGTTGTTCTTTGCGCAACTGGGTGTTTTCCCGTTGTAGCCGTGCTACACCCGTCGCAATTCTATCTAGTTCAATATACCGTTCAGCGGCCTCGTTATTCAGTGCAATTTGCTGCTCAATTGCTTCAATTTGGCGGTCATAAGCCGCGACCTTGGCTTGGCCTTGTTGCTGCTCACTCTGTGCTGCATTCGTGGCACTGTTAATGCCGCCGATGCTACCGCCAATCGATATTAGAGCCAAAATGAGATAAAAACCGAGTGCCGAGGCGGCGCCAGTATAGTTACCGTGGGCACGACGTTCGCCAAACTCATACCAAGCATAAAACTTACCTGCTTCAAAAATGACAGCAAGCGCGCCAAACAACCACTGCATTAACGGGTTGTCATCAAGCGAGAGAAATAAAAGGAGCGAGAAAATCGTYGAGGCCACAATCGCGGCACTGGTAAAGCTGTAAACACTCACTATCGAAAAGCGGCCCTTTGGGAAACGATAGGTATCTCGAGGGAAAGGCCCGGCAACTGGATTCATGCTGTCTTTTTATCCTGACGAAATGAAGAAGTCGCAAAGCCTAGCGCAGATCGTGGCGTTTGTGTGTTAGTCAGGTGTGAAAATTCGAATGAACGCCTGATTCCTCACCAACCTGCGTTAAAAGGCATCGTCACTCAGTAAGGATCTGCCTATTCGTCACTATCACGGATTATCGAGCCGCACTATTTCCTCTCTATCGAGGAAAATGTCATAGTAAGCCTTTCATTAAGGCAAATGCTTATAGCTGAGGAATACAGGTATGGATCTTGATAATTTTCATGCTCAGTTGTCCGCGTTAGAAGCCGAGCTGTTGGCTGAGCTAGAGGTGGGTGAACAAAATGGGGCGGATAGTACGATCATATTAGATCAACAAAGTGTAGGCCGCTTGTCGCGAATGGATGCGATGCAGGGCCAACAGATGGCGATTGAACAAAAGCGGCGTCGAAAAGAACGCTTATTACAGGTTAGAGCAGCCATTAAGCGGATTGAAGACGAGGACTACGGATATTGTCTCGATTGTGACGAACCGATCAATCCGAAACGCCTCGAATTTGACCCTTGCGCACAACGTTGTGTGGTCTGTGAGGAGAAACAGGCATGAGTATTCGCGTCCTCAAGAAGAACGATTCGTTGAGCTACTTCCAAGTAATTTCAGCCATTAACGGGAATATATGTTAGCGCGATCCTATGCGATTCTAATAAAAAACCAATGGCCATTAATTGCCTTTGGTTTTTTTTCGATTTTCTTTGGCAATATTGGTCAGTCATTTTTTATTAGTTGGTATGGAAGCAGTATTAAAGACGCTCTGTTACTGAGTGATGCGACTTATGGTGGCATCTATGCGGTTGCGACTATGACCAGTAGTGTACTTGTAATTACCTTCGGTGGTGTCGTTGATCGTATTCGTGTCGATAAACTGTTGGTCTTTTTTTCGATATTACTTACGACAGCTTGTCTGTTGATGTATTCGGTAGACAGCATCATCGGGTTATTGATTGTCTTCTTTTTACTACGCTTTTGTGGTCAAGGTTTTTTACCTCATATTGCACAAGCAACCGTGATTAAGCGTGCTGAACAAGATAAAGGGAAAGCGATTAGCCTCGTCGGCAGCGGAGTTGCCCTCGGAGAAGTTGTTTTACCGTCTCTGCTAATTGCGCTTATCGCATTTTTAGGCTGGCGAGAAAGTTGGTTATTTATCGCTGCGGCTATCTTGATTATTTTTCTGCCTTTTATCTTATTTTTGGTAAAAAAAGCCGATCTTAAACAGCCTTACTCTGGCGCTAGTCATGCCAGTAACGCGAGTGATGCAAGCCGTAGGCATGTGATCAAAGATTGGCGCTTTTGGATGATTATACCTCTGGCGCTAATCACGCCTTTTCTTGTCACGGGGGTTTTTATTCAGCAAGATTTTATTTTAGACGCAAAGCATTGGGCCCCCAGTGTATTGGCGGGAAGTTTCGTATTCTATGGCGCTGTGCATTGGTTAAGTTCGGTTGTGTCTGGCAACCTCATTGATAAATATAGATCTAGAAATGTTCTCATCCTCATACCTATCCCGCTTATTCTTGGCTTGATAGTGATTGCTAACGTCCACCATCCGATTGCTGCACCTCTTTTTATGTGTTTGTTTGGCTTGGCGATTGGGGCAACCAACCCGGTTATTAATACGTTATGGGCCGAAATGTATGGTGTCTCTCATATTGGTGCCATTCGCTCACTGGTAACTGGCATGATGATTCTTTCGACGGCGCTGGCACCTTGGATCTTCGGCGTCATGATCGATATCGGTTGGACCCTTGATGAGGTTGCTTATGCGCTTATCGGACTTATCTTTTCTTTTTCGCTATTGTTCGTACCAGTATATCCACGTATTTGAATATTCAGTGACAGAAAAGGAGAGTAATGCCATGAATCAGTTAAACAAGTGCGAGTAAACACGGTGGCGGGATCAATTTTTTACCGGTTTACGCTTTACGAAACGCGAGTGTCTGTCACTATCAATGGCATAGTGGCAAATGTGATAAAGAGCTGATCGTTGTCAGCAAATGATTGAGTGAATGGGCAGCGATATTCAACAAAGAGGAGAGAAGGTTTGGAGCAACGGATCCTAGCATGCGTCGATGGCCCGCATTATTCAAAGCCAGTGGCAGCGTTGAGCATTTGGGCGGCAAGCCGTCTGTCTGTACCCTTAACACTACTCCATGTGCTGGATAAATCGTCTCGCCAGCCGGAGCCTGAACTATCCGGTAACTTAGCTGCAGGCAGTCGAGAGCAACTATTACAAGAATTGGTTGAGCTAGATGGTCAGCGCGCTAAGCTCGAAATGAAGCATGGGAAAGTGCTACTTTCTGAGCTGGCAGACGACGCCAAAGCGAAGGGGTTGAATGATGTTAGCACCTTGCAACGTCATGGCAACCTGGTTGAAACCTTGCTTGAGCTGGAAGCGAAAACGCGTGTCTTGGTGCTGGGAAAATCTGGTGAAGTGCATCAAAGTGATGCTAGAGCCATCGGTTCACAACTTGAAAGTGTCGTGCGTTCAATTAAGGCACACACGCTGATTGCTAATGGTGAGTTCTCGACACCTGACAGTTATTTGCTCGCATTTGACGGCAGTGACATCAGCGAAAAGCTGGTGGAGAAGGCGCTCGTCACCCCATTATTAGCGGGAATGACTTGTCACTTAGTGATGGTAGAAGATTCGCAAGAGAAATTGGCTGCTTTTAAACGGGCGGCTGAGCGATTGCAAGCGGCAGGCGTCAATGTTGTGCAAGCGCAACTCACGGGTGAAGTACACCGAGCAATCTTAGATTATCAAGCGTCAAATCAAGTGGATATGATTGTGATGGGGGCGTACGGGCATTCAAAACTACGTCAGTTCTTTGTCGGAAGTAACACCACCAAGCTGCTGATTGAATCGACGGTACCCATGTTATTGATTCGTTGAGGGCTGGGCAGAAGCGAGCCTTCGTCACTGACAGAAAAATAAAAACCCGCATCAAAGCGGGTTTTTTTGATCTTGGCTGTATCGCTATCAGTACTTAAAGCGTGTCGTAAACATAAACTGATCGCCATACCACTCGTTAACTCGGTATGCCGCGCCTAACGAGAACAGTTCGGTTGCGTGGAATCGACCGTAAGCAGAGCCAAACGTATCTTCTTCATCATCCACGGTGAGTAGACCGATTTCACCGCCCACTTCAACTTGTGGCCCCAACCATTGGCGAATACCAAGATTGATTTCTAAACCCACATCGCTGTTGAAGTTCTCTTTATTGACGCCGCGCGCAAGCAATTCACCGGTCAAGTCTGCCCAGTTATTGATCGGTGCATGAAAACCAATCCCTGCAGCGGTATCCCAATCCGAATCAAACTCGGTATCTGCTTCAACACGAATGTGCGCATTAGGGTGAATAGACATGCTAAATCCTGCACCATAGGTGAGGGGGCTAACACCGACACGTCCTTCCAAGTAATCGTAACTAAAATTACTCATGGTGGTGAGGTTGGCGTCTTCTTCATTGGCCACGGCGCTGAAAGAAGCCAACGCGACAATCGCGCTAGCTAAAAGAGATTTACGCATTATCAATTCCACTTGTTATTGGTGTTGAAATCATTCTATAAGACGATTGCGCGCTGAAACAAGCACATCCGCCCGTCATTTAGGCTTTTTTACGCATTTCTGACCCAATGCGCGGTTATGGCAATAACGCTCACTAAGGTGTCTTTCTGCCACGGTTTTGCGAGATAATAGTGCAAACTGGCATGATTCACCGCTGATACTGTATCTTCCAGCCCTGCTTGACCCGTGAGTAAGACCTTGCGTGCCGAAGCGGTTTGAGGCTGATTAGCCAGCTCAATGAGAAAATCGACGCCTAATTCATCTGGCATAATGTGATCACACAAGATAAGTGCCAGTTGTGTTCCTTCCGTGGCCATATCGCGAATCACATCGCGTGCCTCGGAAACGGACTCGGCGGCTTCGACCTCAAAGTGTTCGGTAAAACCTTGCAAATCGTCTATCACGCTATCGAGGACATCGCGTTCATCATCCACACATAAAATTAAATATTGGCTCATGTTTGTGGCTCCTTATTGGCAGAGGCGGGGAGTGCTATGGGCAAGGTGACTGTCATCGTGGTGCCGTTCCCGATTTGGGAGCGGACCTGAATATCGCCCCCTTGCTGATGAACAATGGTTTGACACATGGTCAGGCCAATACCCAAACCAAAATGCCCCTCGCGCTTGGTGGTGTAGTTTAACGCGAACATTTTTTCTTGCTGTTCTTGCGTCATTCCTATCCCCGTATCCGTCACCGATACTTGAATCATGCCAGATGCTTGGTCGTTAAGGGTTTTAACTGTCACGGTAAGTGTGCCCGGCTCTGGCATCGCATCCAGTGCGTTGGCAATAAGGTTGGTCCAAACCTGTGCCAAAGCTGATGGCTGAGTGATAATGTCAGGCACCCAGTCATAGTACTTTTCTAATTGGTGCGGTTTGAGTCGGTGTTCGAATAACGTCAGGGTGTCATCAATGCTTTCAATAATATGAGTACGCTGGCGCTGTTCGCTGTCTTGGCGCGCATAGGTGCGTAAGCTTTTGACTAGATCGGCGATCCGACCTGCACAGACATGATTAGAGCGTAATAGGCGACCACAACGGGCGTATTGCTTCCAAGTCGCCAATTCAGTGTCAAAATGTGATCCCAAACGTTGTTGCCAGTTGGTCACCGTATCTTGTTGATACAGGCCAATATTCACCAGGTCTCGTGCCGTGCGTTTATTCCCGGTCATTTCACTTAGCGTACGTGTATGTGCTCGCGCGGTGGCGGTTGATAGCGGGGTGCTGTCGCGGTTGTTTTGCAAAAGGGTAAGGGCTTGTTCGCGGCTGGCAGCATCAAGGGGCGTTTTTGCGACGTGCTCTAAAGCGTCGGCAAGTGCGTCGCTATTGCGTAAAATCGCGGAAACAGGGTTATTGAGCTCATGTGCGACACCGGCGACTAGCTGGCCCAGAAGCGCCATTTTTTCTTTTTCTAGCAACTGGCGATTGGCCTCATCCAGCGAAGCGAGTGTTTGCTGTAGCTGGATTTCGGTATCAATGCTGCGCTTTAAGCGTTGGTTAAAATGCAATAGTAGGTATTGAATAAACAGGGGTAACAGCTCTGAGCGGCTGGTCATTATTTTGCTAAATAGCGTATGGTCGATTTTGATCACCCGGGTGCGAGTGAGTGTGCGCCCAGTCGAGAAAGAGACCTCGCCAGTGACAAACGACATGCTACCAATCAAACTGCCGGCAGAGAGGGTAGAGACATGGTGCACTTGCCCTTTATCATCGGTTTTATAGAGCCCAACGTCGCCTTCGGCAATAAACCATAAAAAGGCGTTATCTTGGTTTTCTTTCGTGAGTACATGGTTGGCGCTGTAGGTTCGGCAGGCACGGCTTTCGTCATTGCCGTCAAAAAAGGCATAAAGGCCAGCAATCACTCGGTCGGCAATGTCTGCTTTATTGCTTTCGGCTGGCGCGAGCAATTGTGACTGAAATTGGTTAATCTCACGTTCGACTTGCGCATCCAGTAAGGTGCGATGATCTAGCACTTCGCTGTAACGCAATAAATCGTGTTGGCAATGCCGCAAGACATAGGTTGTGAGTTCTTTCTCTGCAACCCGCTGTAATTCATCTGCTCGCCACGGCTTGTGCATGCAATAATTTAACCGACCCTCATTGACTGCCTGCAAAATGACATCGTACTGCGGCGCTTCGCTGAGCAAAATAGTACGCGCCCCTTTACTGGCGGCATGGTTGTCAACGTTGACTAATAAATCAATGCCATCATTGTTCCCAGGCGCGTTATGACAAATCAATAACGCCACCTGTTGCTCGTTCGCTTTCAAATCATGTAACAACGCATAGGCATCGTCAGGGGTGTCAGTACTGCATAGATCAAAGACATCGCGAAACGGAGCGAGGTCGTGAGAGAGCTTTTCCACCGCGAGAGGGTCTTGGTCAATGCACAATATCACATAAGGGTTCATACACTCTGCCGATTTGTCGCGAATTCGCTTTGATTATAGGCATTTATTCGCTTCAATGATGCGAAATAGTCGACATTCATGAACATATCCTGCTAAACCTCGCAACCTTAATGCGCGCGACCATCGTGACCTATTCGGTGGATAGACACATGATGCTTGCTAACTTAAACCTGTATCCCAATCTATCAGTATATTATCGTCAGCGTCTATTTTTGGTTACACTAACGGTTTTCGTGTTCTTGGAGCAAAAAAGACATGTTTTTAGGAAAGTATGGCGCCATTGCCGGCGGCCTTGCGGTGGTTGCGTGTTGGCCATTTGCAACGGGCCAAATTGCACACTCAATGTATGAGCGTGAAGTGGATCAACGCACAACCGCAGATTTTACGCTCGAGGAACAGAGCTATGAGCGAGGCTACTTAAGCTCACAAGCGGTTACGCGTGTCCAGTTTAAAGGCGAGAGTAAAGTATTATTGGAGCAGTCAGGGTTACCGGTTGCCTACGAGATCACATCAGAGATATCTCACGGTGTATTGGGGGTCTCGTCGAGCAATACCTTGGTAATGACCCCAGAGCTACAACAAATTACTCAAAAGGTATGGCCAGGTAATCCGACACCGGTTCGCTTAGACCTTGATACGCTGCTGACCGGCGCCTCTGACTATCATCTGACGGTGGCGCCTTTCTCGCTTTCGGAGTCAAACAGTAATCTAACCGCAAGTGAGCTGAGTGTTAAAGGCGAGATTGACCGCAAAGGACGCGGTAAAGCAACCTTCTCACTGCCTGCTCTCGCCTTTAATGATGATAATGGCCAGCAGTTGAAAGTTGATACCATCACAGGGAGCGGCCAAGGTTATCTGCAAGAGGGATTATGGATTGGTAATCAGTCGCTCTCTATTGAGCAAGCGCAGCTAGATAACGGCAATGGTCAATCGGTCCAGCTTGCTCAGGTTGAGCTTGAAATTGGCAATGAGCTGGTTGAATCGGCGTCAGCGCGGTCGCTGAATAATACCAATCAACTCACCGTTGGTGAGATAACGTTGCCAGATCAAACCCGTTGGCGCAACTTGGTGGTAGCGTTAGATGCTAACCACCTTGATTATACGGCTATGTCTCAGATCGCATTGCTATCGTCACAGTGGCAAGAGGGCCCGGCGCCGGGAAGTGCGTCTGCGATGGAACAAGCCGTTGTGGATTTGTTGCAGTCGGGGTTATCGGTTAATTTGTCGCCGGCAAGCCTGACGCTTCCAGAAGGGGACGTTAGCGTTGATATGCGCCTTGAGCTAAGCGGTGGCGACGCCACGGGTGAGTTTGGCCTGAATCAGCTGGTGAGTCAGTTGTCTGGCAATCTGGATGTGGCGGTACCAAACGTGTTGCTTTCACGCTCGCCATGGCGAGAAAAAGTCAGTAACTTATCCAGTGCGGGGTTTGTCACGCAGTCGGAAAAAACAACCACGCTTATCGCCCGGATTGAAGGTAATCAAGTGGTTGGTTCGAGCGGCAATACGGTACCTTTAATGCAGTTTGTTATGTAC
>NZ_MUFH01000509.1:0-1442 GCF_001996115.1 Salinivibrio sp. MA427 | reverse complement strand
ATCTGATAATTGTTTAAAGCTTTCCTGGAGTGCCTCGTGTAAGTTACTACCCTCAAGTTTTAATCTGAAAGTGGTCAACAGTTCTCTGAGTTCCTTGTATGCACCATTTAACGCAGTTTTTATATCTGAAATCGTATTCTCGATACTGATATCAACCGACGGATCAGTGAGTCCTTTTTGTAATACAGCAACCTGTATTTTTAAGTAGGACAGTGCTTGTGCGAGAGAGTCATGTAACTCACGCGCGATAACGGTACGTTCACGAGCGAGTGCTAATCGCCGTCCCTCGTCTTGGCGATGTTTTAAACTTAATGTAATCGCGAACTGCTCTGCAACAGACTGAATAAGCTGTGATTGCCAAGGATGGAGTGGTTCATGGTTACGAGGTACACAGTTCAATACACCGAAATGATTATGATCATAGACGAGAGGAAATGTGTAGGCTTCCTCGGATTCCAGCGGACTATCGAAGCTTACACAATCACTGCAATCTCGATTGCGGCAGCTCAATGGCAAGATACTCTTTTTAGTATTTAAATGATGGTAGGGTTTGGTGCCATTTTCTGTCATCAGACATAGCTCTAACCCTTCAATACCTGTTACTTCTGACAGTTTCGAAAGATGTGGTTGAAAATCAATATTGCTTCCATGGGAGTGATTGGATTTATTGGAAATAGAGTAAAGTAGTTGAATAGACTCATTGGTTCTTTCTAGCTGCTTTGTTTTTTTTCGCACTTTCTCTTCCATGCGAATATGTGAGTCATTAATAGCTCTAACCATTCTGTTAATGGTTTTGGCAAGAATTGATAGTTCGTCATGACCATGCTCATCAGCTTGAACTGTGTAGTCACCTTGACCTATTTTAGTCGCTATTATCGTTAAATCTGAGAGTGGGCGTCTAATGAGATGGTTGACCATATAAATCGCTAAGAATATAAATGAGATTGTAATTAAAAGAGATGCGGCTTGTATTTGTCTGATCAAACGGTTGTTGTCTTCAGCATGTACTTGATAAGTTTTTACTAGATGGTNCGTTTAATTTTCTTTCTAGCTTATTCAGTTTTTGGTTTGTTAGATGTGAATCTAAAATTAGCGGCTTAATTTCATTGTTCCAATCGTACCAGATAGCGTCATGTAATTTTTTCTTTTCCGTTTTTTTAGTAGCTTGCATTAGTACAGGATTAGACAATTTTTTCTCAAAATCACTTATTAAACGGTCTATTTCTTCAGATTTATTATTGGTTATTTTCTTATTCAAAATAAGATAGGATTGCATACGCATTGAACCAGATAAATTTATTGCATGAGCATCAGTCTGTGCATTATCTGAAATATACACGGCTGAGACCATACTGACCAAGGCGATAATGCTAATCATTATCAATAAAGATCCGATTTTGAATACGAGAGAGTCGAAAATACCAATAGAACGGTTTATACCC
>NZ_MUFH01000508.1:0-1034 GCF_001996115.1 Salinivibrio sp. MA427 | reverse complement strand
AATTAAAAATATGCCTTTTTCGGCTACTGAGCAAGTTCACCTACTACAAATCGCTAGAGAAGCAGTACAGAATGCCATTCATCATTCCGAAGGAAGTAAAATCGTTATTCTTCTTACAAGTCGCAAAAAAAATGGTTACGTCACTTTGTTAATTCATGATGACGGGATCGGAATTGATACATCAGCCAAAAAAGAAAACCATTATGGTCTTGCTATTATGAAGGAAAGGAGTAGAAGCTTAAAAGGCACGCTTACAATTGGTAATCACGCAAAAGGTGGTACAGAGGTTAGATTTGACTTCCAACCTGAATTTAACATTCCTTTAGATGTAGAGAAAACTTATGACTGAAAATTCATCAATTGGGACGATCTTAATGGTCGATGATCACCCTGTTTTTCGCAGAGGTTTGTCGCAACTCTTTTCATTGGATAATGACTTAAAAGTGGTTGGAGAAGCTGACTCTGGCTATGATGCGGTCGGATTGGTAACAGAGCTCGACCCAGACTTAGTAACGTTAGATCTTAATATGGACGGCATGAATGGATTAGAAACGATACGAGCACTCAGAGATTCTGGTTATACAGGACGCATTATCATGTTAACTGTCTCTGACCAAGATGATGATGTTGTCGAAGCGATAAGGTTAGGTGTTGACGGATATTTACTAAAAGATATGGATCCTGACGATATCGTTGAGTCCATTAAGCAAGCGGCTGTGGGAAAAATGGCAATCAGTCCTAAACTCACACAAACACTTGCGGGCGCACTACGCCAGCCTGCTCCCCACAGTGACCAGCGAACATTGTCAAGCCTCACCGCCAGAGAAAAAGAAATCATCAAATTGATCGCAAAAGGACTGAGTAACAAGCTTATTGCCAGAGAGCTAGATATATCTGATGGGACAGTCAAAGTGCATGTAAAGCACCTACTAAAAAAGTTAAACCTACGCTCCCGAGTAGAAGCCGCGGTTTGGATGGTTAACGAAGATAAAGAGGTTTGAAATGGAATGCTGTAACGAAGCATCGGTATTAGC
>NZ_MUFH01000507.1:0-1039 GCF_001996115.1 Salinivibrio sp. MA427 | reverse complement strand
GATCTGCTCATGAAACACAATTAAGTCTCGAGCTTTTGTGGTCGTTAGAAGGGGCGATTACCGGTAAACACTGGTCGGTAGTGCCACCCCAACGCCGTCAAGAATTATTACAACACTTAGAAAAATAACCTCTCACAGTCGCCTCTGTATGACTTACTAATTTTCCTGTGAGCAATGTTTGCGTTCAACACCGCCTTCTGGCGGTGTCGCTTTATTCTATTWACTCGTTGACATGTCTCTATGCCCTCCCTTTTGCGTCATCATCTTATCGAGTGTGCTTTTCTTTCCGTCGACTCTAGTTCGTGGGGATTAATCGACGTTTTTTTGATTTTATTGGCGATTTTTCGTTTAACTGAAAGTTTTTAGCGATCGATACGGTCTTGTCAGAGGTAAGATCGACAGCACAGTTCGCTGATGCAACCGATAAATCAGCCAGTTAGTTGCCAAACGTGCACAAAAGTACTCTAAAGTAATAGCTGGCCCTCTTTAATTTAGCGACGAGACCTAATATGTCAGTAAAAAAACTTCTTGTTGGCCTCGTGATTGCTGCCATCGTCGTGCTCTGGTTTAGTTTCGACCTCGGCCAATGGCTCACGCTCGACAATGCGAAAGCGCAACAGGCGATACTCAACGATTACATCGTTCAGCATTTTACCCAAGCCAGCCTATTTTTCTTGCTTGGCTATATTGTGATGACTGCCCTATCACTCCCCGGTGCCGCGGTAGCGAGCTTATTGGGCGCCGCATTGTTTGGATTTTGGTGGGGGCTGATTCTGGTCTCTTTCGCCAGCTCTATTGGTGCCACCCTCGCCTTCTTGGTCAGTCGTTTTTTACTCCAAGACTGGGTACAAAATCGCTTCGGTCAAAAATTAGATGCCATTAACCGTGGCATTGAAAAAGATGGCCGCTTTTATCTGCTCACGCTACGCCTCATTCCCATTTTTCCCTTTTTCTTAATTAATCTAGTGATGGGGTTAACGCCCTTAAAAACGCGCACCTTCTACTGGGTCAGCCAGCTAGGCATGCTACCGGGGACAGC
>NZ_MUFH01000506.1:0-1045 GCF_001996115.1 Salinivibrio sp. MA427 | reverse complement strand
GTATTCACTGGATGAAAAAACAGTATATACTGTATCTATACACAGTTGTTGATAGATACAGGTGTTTTCCTATGTTAGCCGATATAACCATTCAAAACTTTGCCATCGTTAAATCCTTGGAGTTGGAGTTTAGTAAAGGCATGACGGCGATAACCGGTGAGACCGGGGCAGGTAAATCTATTTCTATTGATGCGCTAGGCTTATGCTTAGGTGACCGCGCCGATGCCAATATGGTGCGCCCAGGGGAAAAGCGCGCTGAAATATCGACCAGTTTCACCTTGGAACAAAACAGTGCGGCGCGACGCTGGTTACAAGATAACGAATTAGAAGACGGTGACGATTGTATTTTAAGACGCGTAATCACTAAAGAAGGGCGGTCACGCGCTTATATCAATGGCAATCCGGTTCCTGCTTCTCAGCAAAAAGCACTTGGGCAACTTTTGATCAACATTCACGGTCAACATGCACATCAACAACTGTTACGCCCTGAGCACCAAATTACGTTGCTTGACCAATATGCGGGTCATCAATCGTTGATCGATAAAATGGCAACGCGCTATCAACGTTGGCGTCGCACAAAAAATGAGCTAAAAGCACTGATAAAGAAAAAGGATGATATTGAGGCGCAACAACAGCTGCTTGAGTATCAAGTGGGCGAACTCAATGAACTTGCGCTTGGTGAAGACGAATATCAGCAAATTGAAGAAGAGCATAAACGCTTATCCAACAGTGGTGATATCGCGATGACAAGCCAAGCAGTGGTTGATCTGCTCTGCGATGGCGAAGAAAGCAATACACTTGGCCTACTAACTGCTGCGCAACAACGTTTGAATGAATTAGCGACACTAGACAATCACTTCTCTCCACTGGCTGAAATGCTCGAAGAAGCTAGAATTCAAACTCAAGAAACCAGTCAGGAGATCGCTCGTTATCTTGATCAACTCGACATGGATCCGCAGCGTTTACAATATTTAGATCAACGCATGGCTACCATTATGAGTTTGTCACGCAAACACCATGTTCAACCAGAGGTGCTGTATAGCAC
>NZ_MUFH01000505.1:0-1051 GCF_001996115.1 Salinivibrio sp. MA427 | reverse complement strand
ATCTATAGCTTCTTTATGGTGTGGTTTTTAAGTCGCCGTGTCCGTGCGCTCGAGAAAACAGCACATCAGTTTGCAGACGGTAATCTTACCGCACGTGCGTCCACGCGGAGCCACCAGCGTGTTGGGTCACTGAATCGCACCTTTAATCATATGGCCGATCGCATTGGTCATTTAGTTACGAGTAGCCGAGCATTAACCAATGCGGTGGCGCATGAATTGCGATCGCCGTTATTTCGAATTCTATGGCAAGCTGAATTGTTGGGAGAAAGCCAGTTAGATAGCAAGCAGCAAAAAAAAGTGGCGAGTATTATTGAAGACACTGATGAAATGACGTCACTGGTCGATGAGCTTCTGTATCTGGCCCGTGTTGATCATCCTAACACGCTATTTTCGCTGCAAACGCTCGATACGTCTGTGTGGATGAATGCACAATGGCCGCGTTGGCAAACGCTGAGCACTAAGTCCGTGAGTTTGGATGCACCACAAGATTTGCCCAGTGTTAAGGCCGACCCTCACCTGCTCAAGCGAGTGATCACAAACTTAATCGGTAATGCGGAGAAGTATGCGACCAGTCAAATAGCCGTGCGTGTCTATTGTGAGGACACTCAGCTGGTGATCGCGGTACACGATGATGGTGAGGGGGTCGAATCGTCACACTGGCCGTTTATTTTTGATGCCTTTTACAGTGCGGATCGTTCCCGCGATAAAAAGCGTTCCGGCTATGGTTTAGGGCTTGCGATCGTTAAACAAATTGTCACTCGTCACGGCGGCCATGTTGAGGTTGACCATAGTGATTTAGGTGGGGCGTGCTTTCGGGTGATTTTTCCCTGTTAACATAGATGTGGCACTGCCAGTATGACGTTGAGAGGGCGGTATTCGTCGCCAACGGGTATTTCGCGTATAATACCGCTCACATCGACAACATCAGGAGCATCATGAAACATCGTAACTTTGTCTTGATTGGCATGGCTATTGTTGCTGTGGCTATCACCATTTTGATCTCGCTTGGCATGGCTATTGTTGCTGTGGCTATCACCATTTTGATCTCGCT
>NZ_MUFH01000504.1:0-1061 GCF_001996115.1 Salinivibrio sp. MA427 | reverse complement strand
AGAAATGCAGACCCAACAAAACTCACGAATAATTAGATAGTTATGGAAAACCAAAAAACAATACTTGGTCACCCTCGGGGACTTTTTCTACTCTTCGGCACGGAACTATGGGAGCGATTTTCCTACTACGCCATGCGTGCGATTTTGGTGCTTTACCTCACCGATCAAACCATCAATGGCGGTTTAGGCTGGTCCACCAAAGACGCGCTAGAGCTGTATGGCTATTACACCGGCCTCGTTTATATCACGCCACTCATCGGCGGTTGGTTTGCCGATAACTTTGTCGGTCAGCGTCGAGCCGTGATTCTAGGTGGTGCCTTAATGGCCATCGGTCAATTTACTCTGGCCTTCCCTGCTCACCAATATGGCTTAGATACGGTACACACTTTATATGCTGGCTTAGCCATACTGATTGCGGGCTCTGGCCTATTTAAACCCAACATCTCGACGATGGTGGGTGACCTTTATCATGAAGGCGATCATCGTCGTGATGGTGCGTTTACCATCTTTTATATGGGCATCAATATTGGTTCATTATTAGCCGGCTTTGTTGCGGGCACAGTGAGCAGCGCTTACGGCTGGCAATATGGCTTTTTTGCTGCCGGTATTGGTATGGTGATCAGCTTGATTATCCAGCTAACCATGGCCAACGCTTGGCTAGGTAATATCGGTCGTGTTCCCGCGGCACAACAAGCACGAGATGCCAATCATTCTAAGACCAATGCACCATTGACCAAGCAAGAAATCGATCGTCTTAAAGTCATCTTATTGATGGGTTTGTTCGTGATCATTTTCTGGGCTGGCTTTGAACAGGCTGGCGGGTTGATGAATATTTACACCCAGGAGTACACGGATCGCATGGTGGGTGGGTTTGAAATCCCAGCGGCTTGGTTCCAGTCACTCAACCCTTTCTTCATCATTGTCTGTGCGCCTATAGCGGCATCATTGTGGGTGCGTCTGGGTTCTAAAGAGCCTAGCTCACCGGTCAAATTTGCCATGGCGTTATTCATGCTGGCGCTTGGCTTTTTGTGCATGATCGGGGCCGTGTTAGAGCAAGGCGG